>JAZNGX010000001.1:0-23018 GCA_045576675.1 Clostridia bacterium
GAAATGGACAGGTAAACGTCGTGAATGGGGACAAATTCACTCGCAACTTGAGATTTTCTTTGCTGACAGGTTAAGTTAATAGCATAAAACCCCCGGCAAATCAAGGGTAAAATTAAAGCCCTCAAAAGAGGGCGCCCTTGACATGCCTGTGCTTTTATGCCATATATGAACTAAGGGATGAAATCCCGAAATATGGATTTCATCCCTCAAAAAACACTTAGATTATATTATCATTTTGGAGTTTACACAAAATTAGGGAAATACCCTGTTGTGCTATTTAATAATATATATGCCTGCTTCTGAAACTTCTCCGTCAATTTCACGTGCAACTATATAAATTGCAGATACTTCTGTGTTATTTACGTAAGCCTTACCGTTTTCAAAAAATAAAACATCTAGTGCTTCTTCATACAATCTGTTTTTGCTTTTTAGCATTGTATTGTAAAAATAAACCTCCGTGTTTCCGCTGATGCTTAATTCATTATCGTAGCTTTGTGATGAATAGGCATTGTTTTTCAATGAAATATACTTGTTTTTTTCAATGTTTTCGATTTGACCAAAATAGTATTTTGTTTTTTTGCCACTTGTGTTTGTTTTGTTCATATATTCCTTGCCGAATGTGACAGCGTTGTTTTCGTATGTGGCTAAAATATAACAGCTTTTAACCAACCCTTTATGATTAATTACAGGGATTATCATATCGCCTGGTTTTACGTTATTTTCGTAGCTTTCTGTTGAAATCATAGAAACTTCTTTTCCGCCTTTTAAACCGTTTATCTGGGTTACGGTAACGCCATTTTCATTTTCAACAGAACCGACTGAGATTACAGGTATGAAATTGCTTACAAGCTTAATCTGTTCATCTGTTGAAGTGTCACTTTCGTTTTGTTCGGGTGCCTTATCTGCGTTTGTTTTACGTTCTGCATTATTTAAAATGGTTACAAATTCGGCTCTTGTAATAGTGGATGATGGTTTTAATGTATTGTCTTCATAGCCTTGTATTATTCCTGATTCCTTTGCAAAAGAAAAAGTGTTTTTGGCATAATCTGATACAAGGTAACCATCCTTGTAAAACGATAAAACATTTGGATTTTCTGGTGTTACATCACCATATTTGGCTTTAATTATTGAATAAACTGCATCCTGACGAGAGATTTCTATATCGGGATGAAATAGATTGTCTGTTACAGGCGGGATAATGTCTGTTGAATAAGCTATGTAATCATAAAACCAGTCATTTGGTGTTACATCTGAAAATTCGGTTTTGTCGCATTTTACGTTGTAAAGAACCGAGATTGTTTTAATTGCTTCAGCGCGTGTAATAAATGCATCAGGTTTAAATGAGTGGTCGGGATATCCATTCATTATTTTTTGTTCGCTTGCCCATTGTATTGCATCGTATGCCCAATGAGAATCGGTGTCGGTAAACTGTGCAAATACTGTTGTTGTAATAAAAACACAGATAATTAATGCGATAAGCTTTTTCATAAACTTCACTCCTTATAATAATTGTTGGCCGTTAATGTTAAGACGAAATTTAAGGTTTAAACGTTCCGCAGCTTTTCTGCATAAAATCATTCTTTCTAAAAAAATCTCAAAATAATCCATAACGGCACATATTTCGGTGTTGATATCCAAATCCAGTTTGATTTCGGTGTGTTCGTTGTTTATAATCAGGTCGGATTTTCTGACGGCAAAATTAACTCTGTCGTGTATATCAAATGTTGTAATGTCGTTGTTGCGGACTCTTGTGTGCCTTACATCTGATTTATCACCAAGTATCAATGCTGCAGCAACGGGATTTACTGCCTGAGCTGTGCCTTCGTCGTGATTACCGATTGCAGTAATGATTGTAGCAATTTCATCTGCATCCATTTCCAATTTGTCCAAAATACGAAACGCCATAACTGCACCTGTTTGTGCGTGCTCGATTCTGTTGACTACGTTGCCAATGTCGTGCAGATAAGCCGCAATTTGTGCAAGCTCTGCAGTCCTTTGCGGATAATCAAGTGTTAATAGTATGTTCTTTGCAACCTCTGCAACACGGCATACGTGTGCAAAGCTGTGTTCTGTAAAGCCTAGTGCAATAAGCGATTCGTCTGCTCTTTTAATATATGTGTTTATTGCTTCGTTTTCTTTGATTTGTTTGAATGTAATCAATATATCGTCTCCTTTATACTATTAATAATATCAAATACTTTCGATAATATCAATAAAAATTTTGTAAATTTATAAAGATGTCGGTTTATGTCGCTTTTTTTGTTTTATAATGGCGAAAAAGGAGGTGATAAAATGAATATTCAGAAAATACCAAATCAAATTTTAAAAGGAAAGCTTGTTCCGCTTACGCTTTCAAAGGTGGATTCAATTGTGTTACACCATATGGCACACTGTACTGCTGATGTTAAAACCGTTGAGCGTTGGCATATCAATAATGGATGGATTGCTATTGGTTATAATTATTTTGTTTCGTTTGACGGAACAGTATATGAGGGGCGTGGTATGAACATAGGTGCAGGTGTAGCTAAGCATAACAGCCATATTATTAGTATTGGCTTTCAGGGCGATTATGAGAAAATAAAGATTATGCCTGAGGCTCAGTTTAATTCATCTGCTGAGCTGATTAAGCACTTGTTGAACAAAATACCAACTGCAAAACTGTTAAGACATAGTGATTTTGGTGGAACCGTATGCCCCGGGAAATACTTTCCGTTTGGTGAAATTAAAAGTAAAGTATTACAAACAGAGGAGGAAGAAATGATTTATAATTATATTGATGAAAATATGCCGGAATGGGCAAGAGATACAGTGAAAAAACTTGTTAATAAAGGTTATTTGAAGGGTAATGAGAATGGTGAATTGGGACTGAATGACACAATGCTTAAATTACTGGTCATAAATGACCGTGCTGGTTTGTACAAAGAAAAAAATTAGCAATTGACTAAAACTATGATTTGTGATATATTTTAGTAAATTAATTTCTCGGGTGATATAAATGAATTTTAAAAAGTATATTACAATAGTTTTGGGAACGATGCTAACAGGCTTTGCTATAAGCGGGTTTTATACGCCTAATAAGATAGTAAGTGGCGGTGTATCTGGTATTGCAACTATATTGTATCATACGCTGGATATTCCAACAGGTATTTCGTTTGCAGTTATAAACATAGCTCTTCTTATATTGTCATTTAAGCTTCTTGGATGGAAGTTTGTAAGGGATACAGTTACCGGCTCGCTGTTGTTATCTCTTTTTGTACATCTGTTTTCTTACATACCGCCTGTTACTGAAAATATATTGCTTGCTTCGGTGTTTGGCGCAGTATGTTATGGTATGGGGATAGGTCTGACACTTGTTGAAGGTGCATCTACGGGAGGAACAGATATTATCAGCAGACTGTTTCAGGTTGTGTTTCCACACATCAAAATTGGGTCATTGTTACTTGTGATAGATTCTGTTGTTATTGCAGTTTCGCTTGTTGTATTTAAAAACATTGATTTAATGTTGTATGGTATAGCTGCACTTTTTGTTGCAACATTTTCGATTAACATACTTATTGCTAAATTGAATATTTCAAAGCTTGCTTTTGTTGTAACGGATAACGGTGAAGAAATTGCACACTCATTGGTGTCACAGTCGCCTCGAGGGGTTACACTTATAGATGCAACAGGTGCATATACTATGGAGGGCAGAAATGTTCTTATGTGTGCTTTGAAAGAAAATGAAATACCTTTGTTTCAAAAAAGAGTTCTTGCTATTGATTCAGATGCGTTTATTATTTTTTCTGAATCTCAGCAGATTGTTGGTAATGGTTTCAGAGTTTATAAATAATAAAAACTGTTCTGTAATGCAAATAACGCATACAGAACAGTTTTTATTTGTGTTTTTGGTCATAAAATTGGAAATAATAATTAAATGCTTTAATTATTACTGTTTAATTAATCGTTTTCAATTGACAAAGTGTGCGTTTTGTGCTAAAATTATGATATAATGAAGAAATTTTGGATTTTTTAGTATCTTGGAGGAAATATGAGTACAAGATTACAGAAATTTATGGCTGACTGTGGTGTTGCAAGCAGGAGAAAATGCGAAGCCTTAATCACTTCAGGGAACGTTAGTGTTAACGATATAACAGTTACCGAGCTTGGTACAAAGGTTGAGGATGACGATGTTGTTAAGGTTAACGGCAGAGTTATTAAGCTTGTCAGCAAAAAAATATATATTATGATGAATAAGCCCGTAGGATATCTTACATCTGTTGGTGATGACAGAGGAAGAAATACTGTTATGGATCTTATCGAGGGCGAAATTAGCACCAGAGTTTTCCCCGTGGGCAGACTTGATTTTGATACCGAAGGATTGCTTATTATGACAAATGATGGTGAGCTTGCCAATAATCTTATGCATCCTAAAAAGAATGTTGAAAAAACATATAAGGTTGTTATAGATAAAGTTCCGTCACCGATTGATATAGAAAAGCTTAAAAGAGGAGTTGTGATTGACGGACGCAAAACACATCCTGCAAAAGTTGATTGGTTAAAGGATAATACGTTGTTGATTACTATTCACGAGGGGCGAAACAGACAGGTTCGCAAGATGTGTGAAAGCCTTGGTTTTACAGTTAATTACCTACAACGTATTTCAATTGGGAATCTAAAGCTTGGCAATGTTCCGCTTGGAAGATGGCGCCATTTAAGTATAAATGAAGTGAATTATTTAAAAAATATTACAAAGGGTTGATTTTGTGATAGAAATACACAGAGTTCCAACATTCTCAAATGATATAATTATGAGGATGACAGAAGGAGAAGAAATAATATGCGAAGCAAAAGCTGTCGCAAAAGATGATGGTAGTGCTGAAATTATCGATGTGGTTAGCTATGATATGGGTAAGGCACTGCTTAATGCTATTGATTTAATGGGAATAAAGAATGTGTTTTGCTGTGATAAGGAACAGGATAAAATATTGAGGGCACTTCGTTTCAAGCTTGAAAACGATATATATACCCTTGATTTAAACGGTTACTTTGACGGCGGTTGTTAATTCTTTAATCTATTAATATATCATTTATTAAATATAGGAGGTAGAACAGTGAATAATCAAGAAAAACTACTTCAATTGCAAAGCCTTAAAAATGCTGTTGAAGGAACATCATCAAAAAGCACTAATGAAAAAATGAGTGCAAGACAGAAATTACTTTCTTTGTTTGATGACGGTTCTTTTATGGAGCTTTTTGGCTTTGATGCTGACGAAAGTATAGGACAGGGTGTTGTAACAGGCTATGGTTCTGTTGACGGCAGACTTGTGTATGCTTACGTTCACAACAGTGCGGTGTTGGACGGCGCAATCGGAGTAAGAGAAACCCGCAAAATTTTAAACCTTTTGGAGCTTGCTGAAAAAACAGGTGCTCCTGTTGTAAGTATCGTTGATTCAAATGGTGTTAAAATTGAAGAAGGTATTGACGTACTTGATGCTTTGGGTAAGCTTTTTGCTAAAACAGCATCACTTTCAGGGGTTTTGCCGCAGATAGCTGTAGTAAGTGGGCCTTGTGCAGGCGGTTCAGTATTTGTACCGTCAGCTGCAGACTTTGTTTGTATGGTTGATAAGCTTTCGGCTATGTATTTGACAGGTCCTGCTGTAACACAGGGTGTAAGTGGAGTTATTACTGATTCTGAAACTCTTGGCGGTGCTGAAGCTAATGGCAAAAATGGTAACGCTGATTTTGTTTTTGCAACAGAAGACGAATGCTATGCAGGTGTGAGAGCGTTAATCGGTTACCTTCCGTCAAACAATCTTGAATTTGCAGTGAATATTTCTGAGGATGATATAAACAGAGTATCATCAGAATTGAATGCTGCTGTTGCAGATAATGGTGCAGCATATGATATGAAGGCAATTATTGCTCATACTGCTGATAATTGTGTTGTAACAGAAGTGAAAGCAAACTATGCAAAGAATATGATTACTGCTTTTATCAAACTAAATGGTGCAACAGTTGGTGTTGTTGCAAATCAGCCTATGGTTGATAACGGCGTAATTGATATTGAAGGTGCAAAAAAAGCTGCTTCATTTATATCAAAGTGTGACAGCTACAATATTCCTGTTGTAACTTTTGTTGATACAGATGGTTTTGCAATCGGTGCTGAATACGAAAATGCAGGCATCAGCAAGGCGGCAACAAAGCTTCTTGGTGCATATGCATCAGCTACAGTGCCAAAGGTAACAGTTGTTGTACGCAAAGCATATGGTAGTGCATATCTTGCAATGGGTTCAAAATCAACAGGTGCTGATGTGGTATTAGCATACCCGACAGCTGAAATTGCAGTTATGCCAGCTGAGGGTGCTGCAAACTTGTTGTACAATGATGAAATTGCAGCCGCAAAAGACCCAAGAAAAGCTCGTGCAGACAAAATTAAAGAATTTAAGGATGTTGTTGCTGCGCCATACTACGCTGCTGCAAAGGGTATTATCGATGATGTTATCGAACCATCAGGCACAAGACCAAGACTTATCAGTGCACTTGATATGCTTGCAAGCAAACGCGTTGTAACAGTTTCAAAAAAGCATGGTAATATATAATTTTAAGGATGTGATATTATGAGTCAGGCATTAGTTATTGCTTGTATCGGTTATATGATGTGCTTTGTCGTCCTGGGAATTATATGGGCAGTTCTGGCATTGATGAAAAATCTTATGGTGCCAAGTGAGAAAAAGCCTGTGGCTCCTGCTCCTGTAGCGAAAAAACCTGCACCTGTTGTCCAACCGGTTGCAGTAAACAACAGTGACGATGATGAACTGATTGCGGTTCTGGCTGCGGCTGTTGCTGCATCACTTAATACATCTGTTAACGGATTTAAAATCAAATCATTCAGACGTCTTCCAAATGGTGTTTCAAACTGGGGAATGGCTGCTGTAAACGATAATTTGGCAAACAAATTAAATTAAGGAGGAATTTTAAATGAGAAAGTTTATTATAAATGTTAACGGTAAATCATATGAGGTTGAAGTTGAAGAAGTAGGCGGCGTAGCATCAGCTCCCGTTGCAGCTCCTGTAGCTGCACCTGTTGCAGCACCTGTTGCAGCACCGGCTCCGGCAGCCGAAGCTCCAAAGGCTGCACCTGCAGCTACAGGTACAGCAGGCAGTGTATCAGTTGATGCACCTATGCCCGGTACTGTTTTAAAGGTTAATGTTAAAGTTGGCGATACAGTTACAGAAGGTCAGGCAGTTGCAGTTTTAGAGGCAATGAAGATGGAAAACGAAATCGCTGCTCCTGCAAGTGGTGTTGTTGCATCAGTTAACGTATCACAGGGTGCAACAGTTAATACAGGTGACGTATTAATCACTCTTAACTAATTTTAATCAAATAATCTGAAAGGGTGAATTAATTTGCAACTGTTTATAGATGGTATTATCGGTTTCTTCCAGAGTACCAGTGTATACAGACTGTTCACACAGGGTGCAGACAGCTTTGTGTCAATCGGTACTGCTGATGTTGGAACGATTATTATGATAGGTATAGCTTGTGTGCTTATCTATCTTGCAATAGGCAGAGGCTTTGAGCCTATGCTTTTGTTGCCGATTGCATTTGGTATGCTTTTGGCTAACATTCCCGGTGCCAATATTATGCATAATGAGTTTTTTGTTGGTACGGGTGAAGAAGAACATTTTGTTATTGATTATGGGAAAATACTGCACGAGGGTGGCTTGTTTGACCTCTTGTATTTAGGTGTTAAGCTTGGTATTTATCCGTCACTTATATTTATGGGTATTGGTGCTATGACAGACTTTGCACCGCTTATCTCAAATCCTAAGAGCTTAATGCTTGGTGCGGCTGCACAGCTTGGCGTATTTATTGCGTTTTTGGGTGCTATTTTCTCAGGCTTCTTTGATTTGGGCGAGGCTATGTCAATTGGTATTATCGGTGGTGCCGATGGTCCTACAGCGATTTTGGTTACAAAGTTTCTGGCGCCATCACTGTTGCCTGCAATAGCTATTGCGGCATATTCGTATATGGCGCTTATTCCAATTATTCAGCCGCCTATTATGAAACTTTTAACAACAAAGAAACAGCGTGAAATTAAGATGGAACAGTTACGAGTTGTAACTAAAAAGGAAAAGATTTTATTCCCGATTGTTGTTGCAACTGTTGTTGCGTTGATTATTCCTGATGCTGTTCCGCTTGTTGGTATGCTTATGCTTGGTAATCTGTTTAAAGAGTGTGGCGTTACTGACAGACTTTCAAAGACTGCACAGAATGAGCTTATCAATATTGTAACAATTTTCTTGGGTGTAACAGTTGGTGCAACTGCGTCAGCATCATCATTCTTAACACCTCAGACTTTATTGATTGTTGTGCTTGGTTTGGTTGCATTTTCAATCAGTACAGCCGGTGGATTGCTTGGCGGTCAGGTTATGTATTTCCTTACAAAAGGAAGAATCAATCCGCTTATCGGTTCGGCAGGTGTTTCTGCAGTACCTATGGCAGCACGTGTTGCACAGGATGTTGGTCGTAAGGAAAACCCAACAAACTATCTGCTTATGCACGCAATGGGACCGAATGTTGCAGGTGTTATAGGTTCTGCTGTTGCAGCAGGTGTTTTCCTGACATTTGCAAGAATTCTTGGAATTTTATAAAGGAGGAATGAGTTGTGGCTAAGGTAAAAATTACTGAAACCGTATTAAGAGACGCTCATCAGTCACTTGTTGCAACAAGAATGACAACTGAAGAGATGCTCCCTATAATAGAAAAATTAGACGATGTTGGATATAACGCCTTGGAAGCATGGGGTGGTGCAACATTTGATTCTTGCTTGAGATTCTTAAATGAAGACCCATGGGAGCGTTTGAGAAAAATTAAGGATAAAGCTAAAAAGACACCTATCCAGATGCTTTTCAGAGGACAGAATATATTGGGTTACAGACACTATGCTGATGACGTTGTTGAATATTTTGTTCAAAAATGTATAGCAAACGGTGTAGATATAATAAGAATTTTTGATGCATTAAATGATGTAAGAAACTTAAAGACAGCAATAAATGCAACAAAAAAGGAAAAAGGTCATGTTCAGGCTGCTTTTTCATACACATTAAGCCCTGTTCATAATAATGAATATTTTGTAAAGCTTTCAAAAGAGCTTGAGGGTATGGGTGCAGATTCAATTTGTATTAAGGATATGGCTGGTCTTTTAACACCATACACAGCTTATGATTTGGTTAAAGACCTTAAAAAGGCTGTTAAAATCCCGATTGAATTGCATACCCACTATACAAGTGGTGTGGCTTCAATGACATATTTAAAGGCTATTGAAGCAGGTGTTGATATTGTTGACTGTGCTATTTCACCTATGGCTTTAGGTACATCTCAGCCACCGACGGAGCCACTTGTTGCAACATTGGCAGGTACTGAGTATGACACAGGCTTGTCACTTGATAAATTGACAGAAATCGCTGACTATTTTAAGCCTCTTCGTGAGAAGTATATGGAAAGTGGTCTGTTAAATCCGAAGGTTATGGGTGTTGATGTAAACACACTTAAATATCAGGTTCCTGGTGGTATGCTGTCAAACCTTGTTTCACAGTTGAAACAGCAGAATGCTGAGGACAAGTTTGATGAGGTGCTTAAAGAAATCCCAAGAGTAAGAGAAGACTTTGGTTATCCGCCACTTGTAACACCAACAAGCCAGATTGTTGGTACACAGGCTGTTTTAAACGTTCTTATGGGCGAAAGATATAAGATGGTATCAAAGGAATCAAAGGGTATTGCAAAGGGTGAGTATGGCAGAACTCCTGTTCCAATTGACCCCGAATTCAGAAAGAAAATTATTGGCGACGAAAAGGCTATTGACTGCCGTCCTGCAGACCTCTTAAAGCCTGAGCTTGAAAAACTAAAGAAGGAAGCTGCACAGTATATCGAGCAGGACGAGGATGTATTGTCATACGCTTTGTTTGATCAGGTTGCTGTTAAATACTTTGAAGCAAGAAAAGCAGGCAAGTATAAAATAGAGACATCTTTAGCAGATACCCAAAACAAGGTTCATCCTTGCTAAAAATGATAATACCAATAGGCGAGAGCATTGCTCTCGCCATTTTGGCTGTTTGAAAGGATTGTCAACTTATGGTTAATGATGTTTTGGAAAAAATTAACACTCTATATAAAACCTTTAGTAAAGGTCAGAAAAAGATAGCAGATTACATAACCGATAATTATGATAAGGCTGCATTTATGACTGCTGCAAATTTAAGTGATACCGTTGGCGTCAGCTGCTCAACTGTAGTAAGATTTGCAGTCGAGCTTGGTTATGACGGTTATCCTGAATTGCAGGATGCACTGCAGCGTATGGTAAGAACAAAGCTTACATCTGTTCAGCGAATGGAAGTAACCTCAAGCCGTATAGGTGATTCTGACATTCTTTCCACTATCTTGAATTATGATATATCAAAAATCAAGCAAACACTTGAGGATATTGATAAATCTGCATTTGACAGTGCAATAGAAACTATACTTAAAGCAAAAAAGATTTATATAATAGGTGTAAGAAGCTCGTCTGCTTTGGCACAGTTTTTGTATTTCTATTTGAATCTTATATTTGACAACGTAATTTTTGTGAATGCTATAAGTATGGGCGAAATGTTTGAACAGCTTTTAAGAATTGATGAAAACGATTGTCTGATTGCAATAAGCTTTCCACGTTATTCATCAAGAACTATAAAAGCAGTTCAGTATTCTAAGAATAATCACGCAAAGATAGTTGCTATTACTGACAGTGAAAATTCTCCATTGAATGAATACGCAACGCATACGCTTATATGCAGAAGTGACATTGCATCTTTTGTTGATTCGCTTGTAGCACCGCTCAGCGTGATTAATGCACTTATTGCAGGTCTTGGTATGAAGAAAAAGGAAGAGGTTTCAAACACATTTAATAAGCTTGAGCAGATTTGGGAAGAGTATAATGTTTATAAGCATAAAACATCTGAGTCTTCCGATGCTTCGGAGAAATAATATGGATAAAAAAGTTGTTGTAATTGGCGGTGGCCCCGCGGGTCTTGTTGCGGCGGCTGTTGCTGCACAAAATGGTGCCAGCGTAATTTTGTTTGATAAAAACAAGCTGCTTGGCAGAAAGTTAAGAATAACAGGCAAGGGCAGATGCAATATAACAAATTCTGCAGATATTTCAGAATTTATAAATTGCGTACGCACAAATCCACAGTTTATGTATAGTGCTTTTTATACATTTACCAATGAAGATGCAATAAAGCTGTTTAATTCTCTGGGCGTTGAAACCAAGGAGGAAAGAGGAGGAAGGATTTTCCCTGTTTCCGACAGTGCCAAGGATGTTGCTGAAGCACTTGTAAGATACGCAAGACAAAATGGTGTTAAATTTGCAACTGAAAAAATAACAGGTGTAGAAACCAAAAATAATGCTGTTTGCGGCGTTGTTACCTCTCAGGGAAAGCATTATGAGGCTGAAAGTGTAATAGTCGCAACCGGCGGAAAATCTTATCCGTTAACGGGTTCGACTGGTGACGGTTATATTATATCAAAAATGCTCGGGCATTCTGTTGTGACACCTAAGCCTTCTTTGGTACCGCTTACTGTGGCTGAAAATTATGTTGCTGAGCTTGAGGGCTTGTCCTTAAGAAATATTGAAATCAAAGTATCAAACGGCGGCAAAAAAACTGTGTATACGGATTTTGGCGAAATGGTGTTTACTCATATCGGAGTATCAGGCCCTGTTATTTTAAGTGCCAGTGCAAATATTAAAAACTATGAGAATTGCGTGCTTTATATAGATTTAAAGCCTGCACTTGACGAGAAACAGCTTGACAGGCGTATTCAACGTGATTTTGAAGAAAATATTAATAAAAATTTCTGTAATGCACTTGATAAGCTTTTGCCTAAAAAGCTTATTCCTGTGATAATAAGGTTGTCCGGTATTCAGCCCGAAACCAAGGTGCATCAGATTAATAAGCAGCAGAGAGCTGATTTGGTAAGTCTTATTAAAGGTATGAAATTTACTTTAACAGGAACAGCACCTATTGAAGAAGCTATAATTACGTCAGGTGGTATTAATGTTAAAGAAATTAATCCGTCTACTATGGAATCAAAATTGATTAATGGCTTGTATTTTGCAGGTGAGGTTATTGATGTTGATGCATACACAGGTGGGTATAACCTGCAGATTGCGTATAGTACGGGCTATCTTGCAGGACAAGCGTGTACAGAATAATTCTTAATGAGTTGTGCAAATTCTTTTGCTCAGCTCATTTTTCATATACACTTAAAGCTGTATGTTTACATAATATGTATTGATTGGAGTGATTTAATGGGTAATACGTTATCCGACTTAAATATAAGCGAGTGTTGTGTGATTGACAGACTGCTTGTTCAAGATGATATAAGACGGCGTTTGCAGGATATCGGTGCTATAAATGGTACAGAAGTAAAATGTGTGCTGAAAAGCCCTTCAGGCGACCCTTGTGCATATGAAATACGTGGAGCAGTAGTTGCAATCAGAAATTCTGACGCTAAGATGATTAAAGTTACAAAAAAACCTGTCTTTTGACAGGTTTCAGCTTGTCGATAAACCTATCGACAAGCTGGCAGACGTTGAAAAAGGAAGGTGAATTTGTTCAACACAAGGTCGTAGGCGTATGAGTATATGGTAGAACTTGTGTTGGACGAAAGCAAGCATAAAGCCGCTGAAAACTTGAGGTTTCAGCGGCTTTTGATGCTGATTTTTTGTTGTCAATCATTATTACTTGTGTAGTGTGAAAATATGTCACACAATAAAGTATATATATATGAAAATTGCTTGCGGTTAACCGACTTTTTCAACAGTCTGAAACCTGTCTTTTGACAGGTTTTTGACTATTCAATTATCGCAATTATTTGTGTGATAAACTTGGAATTGTCTTTGTGCTGTGGCGGACCTTCAAGATAAAGGTTGCGGAAAGTTCCTGAAAGCTTTATGTTGTTTTCATCTGCATACGAAATAAGCTTTTTTATTGATTCAGGAATAAATTCATAAGCCCCATGATGAAATAGCGAAATTGCTCTTAGTTCAGGAATTTGCTTTACATATTCTCCTTCGCTTTCAGGTGGTACAGCAACGAAATATGAAATATAATCGGGAGCACTTAATGAATACTCGATAAAATACATTCGCCTTGTTGTATCTGTTCCGTAAGCTTTCATAGCCTCTAGCGCAGTGTTTCTTAAAAGAACTGTTTTTTCGTCAATAGTTTTAGATTTATATGAACGACAGTAAACAGTTTGCGGTTCAATGGTGATTTCTTTTACATCGTTACTTTGACCGCAAATTCTTTCTTTAAGCTTTTCTATGGTAAGATTAAGCTCATCTCTCATTTTTTCAAGTCTTAGTATCATTGGTTGCAAATCAGTTGTGCCGGAGTAGTATTCATTGATTTCATCAAGAGTAAGACCTAAATTTTGTAATATGCGTATTGTACGGATTTTGGTAAATGTATCAATTGTGTAATATCTGTTGGCTGTGCTGCCATCTTTTTTGTCAGGCACAATAAGCCCTTTTGCCTCATAACCAAGTATTGTTTTTCGTGTAATGCCTGCAGCTTTGGAAATTTCACCTATTGTAAATAAATTATTATTATTCATAAAATTCCTCACTTATTATTTAAAGCAATTTATTTTAAAAATTATTTCAAAAACACTTGCATCGTACCTTGAGGTACGGTGTATAATTATCATAACATAATATTACATAAATTGCAATAACAATATAAAGAAAGAAGGAGTTTGAAATGAAAAAATTGTTAAGCATTCTATTGTGCATAAGTATGCTTATGTCACTTGTGCCTATGGCTGCAGGTGCGGAAACGTCTGAACAAAATGCACTTGAGCTTTTCGGGTTCCCGCTTGACCCCGATTCGTATGATACACAGGCTCTCAAGAAGGGTACATATCCTGTAGCACCCAAGTATGATTTGTATCTGACTGATGCATCATCATTATACAAATACACGGGTTATATGTATAACTACTCTGGCTCTTCGATTATGGGAATAACACTTCCGGCTTCAAGCAGGCCTAAGCTGACGAAATCCAATACATATACAAACTCTCAGAATCAGCCTTATTCTGCAACCACAGGCTTCGCTGCCACCGGTACAGGTGTTGAGGATCATATAGCCAGAGTATATTTCAGTAACGGCAGAAGCGGCGGTAATATCCGTATGGCTATATATGACGCGGCAGGCAATACCATCAAAGCCGACTATGAGACCGGCGGTTATGTCGGTACCACAGATGTGATTGAGATGTGGGAGGTAGAGGGTCTCCTGTCCGTAACTGCAGGTGACTTCGACGGAGACGGCATCGACGAAATTGCGGTATATACTCCCAACAATGCCTCTGAAACCTCAAGTGGAAGTGTACATTCCAATATTTCCGTAGGTATATTCGATGTGGATGTGAAAAATAAGACAATCACAACCAAGCAGTATCTTGACCTTCCTTCAAAGGCTAAATCCACAGATATATGCGAATGGGAATATAGTCATAACAACGGTAAAAAGCAGTTCTACTGTCTGCCTTACGTTGCACTTAATGCAAACGACCTGAACAAGGATAATATAGACGACCTTTCTGCCATAGTAAACTTTTCTACTTGGTTCAGAGGTGCAGGCTCCTATGATACATACTCTACCAAGAAGATTATTGACCATAACACAAACTTTGCATCCGTACTGGAGTCCTATGAGGGTACCCAGGGTGGTTATCTTAAGCAGGTTATCAAGCACAGAGTATTGGTGACCACACCGCTGACCGGAGGCGGAAGCAATGCAGGTGACCAACACCGCTATGTACTCCGTAATGCCAACATCACTGTGGGTGATGTTACCCAGGAGGGCAGCAGAGAGATTATCATAGCAGGAAATTATACAAGAGTTGACGTTAAGGATATCACCAGTACCGTTAAGGTTGGCTCCAACCGTATGGTAGAGGTAGACGGTGACAATGCACTCTGCCATATCGTGGGCTATACTACCTATGACAATCTGAAAAATCATAATACCTATGACAATAATTCCGATTATCACTGGACTGTACAGAAGACCGGTAACGGCTGGACCTACTGGTACAATGAAGACAGTACGGACTCCGGTCCTATCACAGTATCACTGGATGCATACAAGCACAAGGGTACGGGCTATCCCGACACGATTTTCGTCGGCGGTCAGCTCTTTGACTGGGACGGAGAATCCGCATCACTGAAATTCAGTAAAAACTACGACCATTCAGACCTTTACCACGGTTCTGATGACAAAAAGAGAGAAACCAGTGTTGTATGGATTGGTAAAGCGGTGTCCGGAAATTTTGCAAATGATGTCTTTGGCAGAGAAACTCTGGCATTCCCTTTCTACTATAAAGTAAGCGGTAAGGAGAAATACACATGTAAGCTGCTTGAACGATATGAGTCCGTAAGCGGCTCCTCCAACGGCGGAAGTGTTGGTTACGGTACTCATACAAGAATAATTTTTGAGGATGTGGGAAGTCAGAGACTGGCTGATGTAACAGTCCTTGACGGAGGCAATAAGACCTCATATATCACATACCCGGGCAATGACACCGAGGTATATTATACAGATGTAGAGGCTCTCGCCATAATGCAGGCACCGCCTCTCTATGAAGAACTCAATGACGACAGCTATATCGGCAACTCTGCAACAGGCTTTGCAAAATCCGAAGGCTCGGGCAGCGGCACCACAAAGGGAGGAACCTTCTCGCTTGGTGTTGTGGCAGGCTTTGAATATGAAGCAAGCTTCTTAGGACTTTTCCCCTGCGGCGGTGCAGAATATGAATTTACGCTTTCAGGCTCCGTATCAAAGGAAACAAGTGTGGAAAAGACATATACATATACAACAGGTTTTGAAGCATCGGGTCTTACCGACGCAGTAACTGTATTTACGGTGCCTTATGTACGCTATAACTGCAGTATGTATGTTCCTGAATACAAGCTTCCTGCAGAGGATGACTATAACACAATATGTGCGCTCAGGGACGAGCTTACAAATAATCTTGCCAATTTTGAAAATACAGGCAGCGCACAGTCAGGCGGTACTTATGCAAAAGGCTGTCTGTACTACAATCTCAAATACAGCTCCTATGTATGCGAAGACAACTATCAGGATCAGCTCCATGTTCTGCAGAAGGTGAACGAGGAAATAGATTATATTGAAAAAGCAATAGCTTCGTTCGGCAAAGGCGGCACAGGCAAGTGGGAAGGTACTGTGGCAGGTGCGGTTCTGCCATATCACTACAGCGTTCCGCAGACGCCGTTGCTCACAACTGTGGATGTAGCTACATATGATTCTATAGCAGAGTTCACACCGGGACTTGAAAAGATTTATGACAATGTGTTCAATGAAGGCTATCGTGCAGGCGATCCAAACACATATGCACACAAGATTGGCGACCTTAACGCTGTTAACGGCTCAATTCTTCAGGGTAAGAATGGCGGCAGCTCAAATGACGGCTTCCTCAGTAACAGCAGTGTATCTACCGCAGGTGGCTCACAGTCACAGGTTATAGCTGTGGAAGAAGCAGATTCCAGCTCCATCGGCTGGGGTGTTGCGGTAGAAAATACATCTATTGCGAAGGTTAGTGTTGCGAAGGTTGGCTTTACAGTATCGGCAGAGCACAATACAAGCTATGTAACTACAACCACAAAAGGTCAGGAATACTCCGGTACAGTAGTGGGACTTCCTAAGAATACTCCTGATGATTATTCGTATGACTGGAAGCTGGTTTCATATATGGCACAGCTTAACGGTGCAAAAGTACCTGTAGTAGGATATCTGACAAAAATCACCAAAACTGCTCCTCCGAGTATTGCTCAGAATATAAAGGTTAAGGATATCACAGACAAATCTGCTACAATTACATGGGAAAACGGAGACAGACCGGCAGACTTTTACAAGCTCTCCCGAGTTGTTGTTACAAATGATGGTAAGGAGTATACTGCTGTTGTTGAAAGCAGAATCACTTCCGACAATGATACGTACTCATATACTTTGAACGGTCTTACTGCTGACAACAGAACTTATTATATTCTGGAATCCTGTATGGAATCAGGCAAAACAAGTGTACCTACGGAAAATATTATTATAACTACATATCCGACTGATTTCAGTGCTTCTATCTTCACCACCGGTCTTGACAACAGCGTAATTTACCGTAACGGTAAGGCAATCACACTATCAGCCAATGTTCAAGGTAATGAGGGCTACGATACACTTTATCAGTGGCAGCTTGACAAAGGTAACGGCTGGGAGAATATCAACGGTCAGAACGGAAAGGACTTCAAGTTTACTATCTCTCCTCTTGACAACGGCAAAAAGGTAAGATGTAGTGCAGTAGTAGTTATCAGCGGTGATTCATCCTATGTGCTTAACTCTGAGCCTGTAGTTATGAATTGTGCAAGAACAGACGGTGAATATCAGGTTGACTGGGAAGATAACAAAATCCTTATTACCAAAGCAAACGGTGCAGAAAGTGCGACAGCATTTATAAGAGTTCTTGATGGCGAAGGCAAGGTTGTTGACATTATTACAGTCAACGGAGAAGCTGATTTATCAGAATATTTAGGCAAGAATTACGATTTAAGATTATTCTTCTTAAAGAGCAATTTTGAACCTGCTTCTCTTCCGTTTGAAAGATAATTATTAGAAACAAACAGAGAATGGATTATAATTCTCTGTTTGTTTATGGCATAACTATGAGCTACATCAAAAGAATTGTTAAAATTGGCTTTACACATAAATAATGAATATGGAGGAATTAAAATGAAAAAACTTTTAACATTTGTACTTGTGGTAGTTTTGTCTACTACATTTTTAACAGGCTGCAGTGACCCTGTTTATGATGATTTAGAAAACTTTTTAAATGTTGAAATGAAAGAGGTTAATGAAGAATATACAAAGCTGACAACAGAAGTTGGAACATGGGAAAATCTTACGGACGATGCTGATATTAAAAAAAGCATTGATGATACACTTCTCCCACTTGTAAATGGTTCGCTTGAAAAGCTTAAGGATATCAATCCTGAAACTGAAGAGGTTAAAGCAATTAAAGAAAAGTATGTCAAAGTGATGGAAACTTATAAGGGTGCTTTTGAAACCCTTTCTGAAGGCTGTGAAACTCAGGTAGAAGAAACAATCAACACAGCAACAGAAAAACTGGGCGAAGCTGTTGAATTGCTTAATGAATACAACAAAGCATTAGAGGACCTTGCAAAAGAGCATGGTTCTGAAATAGAATATTAATAGAGGTGCTTTTATATGAATTGGTATATATATGCTATTAAAAATTATTTTAATTTCAGTGGTAGAGCAAGAAGAAAAGAGTATTGGATGTTTTCATTAATCAGTGCGATTATCGCTATTGTTTTAAGTGTGATTGATGCTGTGATTGGTATTACGCTTTTTACAAGCTTGTATAGCTTGTTTGTACTAATTCCTAACTTGTCCATCACATTCCGCAGATTGCATGATATCAATAAATCAGCATGGTGGTTATTGATTTCAATTATTCCTATTGTTGGTGCAATTGTTCTTTTGGTTTTCTCTGTTCAACCCGGAACAGTTGGTGTAAACAACTATGGTGATGACCCTAAAAATACATACGTTGCATAATATTTATTTTAAAGTAGTGTAAAATCTGAAAAAATATTACGTTGGCTGATGCTAAGCACCCCAAAAGTTTCCAACTTTTGGGGTGCTTAGCAATAGAAGGTGGTTTATTTATCAGTATAATAAAAGAACGGTTATTTTAATAAATAACCGTTCTTATGTGGATAATAGCGTATATTTTGATAGAATTTTACCCAAAGGGGGTGCAAATCGTCTTTAGGGGGTGCATTTTGATGTCAGGGGGTGCAAATTCAACGTTTACTATATTAATACATAGCAAAAGCACCGCTTCCGCAGTGCTTTCATAAGGTTTTATTTAACTATTTCAACATTACACACAGGTTTTAAGTTTGTTATATCATCCCAAACCATAACCCTTGCTTTTGTATAAGTCTTGGTTGTTGTAAAAGGAACTGTTTCACCAGTATATACTGCACTCTGCATTTCAACAAATTGTTCTCCGTTGTAGAATGCAAGAATTACAGTCTTTCCATTCTCAATATTGATTGGAGTAATAGCGAATGACTTTTTATCTTCTGAAACAGTTGTCTTTGTTCCTTCAAACTTAACTACTTTAATGGTATAAATACTATTTATCATATCTGTTACATTTTCTCTGTTCAATGTAATGATTGCAGGCTCTTCTTCGTTGACTTCAAAATCTTTTGGAGAGTTTGACACCCAAATACCACTTCCATTAGCTCTTAATACACCACCACCGGAGAATGTAGGAGTTAGAGTAATTGATGTTGCATCTTCTCTCACATAAACTATGTATTCTCTTACATCTGCATTAAATTCTTTTAACACAATGCCGTTACCGAAGTCGAGACTATCAATTCTTGCATAAGCAGAAATTTCAATGGTTTTTGTCGCAGAAAGTCCACTTCCATCTTGTGTTGTTGCAGTCAGTATTACACTACCATTTTTAATGGGTGTTACTACTCCATTTTGCGAAACAGTCGCAACAGTTTCATCATCAACAGACCAAACAACAGATTTATTTGTTGCATAATCAGGGGAAATAATTGCGTTAAATTGCGTTGGTTTACCAACAGAGTCATCCCCGATTATTTCTATACTTTCTGCAAGTTTTGCCTTGATTTCAAGTGTATGATTTGTTATATCCACGATATTATAATTGGTAGTACCGGATAACAAAACATTTTCAATAGCTAGTGCAGTATTTCCAATTTCTGCATCTGTTGCAACTGTAAATTCAATTTCGAATGGTACAAGATTTGTATTGACGGGAATGTTATCTCCGAGATAATTATAAAGGCAAGTAATATCCAAATACTTAAAATCGTCAACTGTTTTTTCGGGTTCTTCCGATGCCTCTACAAAATCTACACCTTTAATATCTCTAAACTCTAAATATTTTGGATATTTAATAGTTGCTGCAAGATACATAGCATTTTTATCAGTTGCAAAAATTGCTCTTTGAGTAATTGTCTCTCCTAATGTTGCAGATGTTGTCCCTTGAAGTTCAATTCTATTTACATATTGCGAGTAAAAATATGGATAAACATTCATATTACCTACAACATTATACGGAGAAAGGCTCTCACCATTTTCGTTAGTGATTTGATTTCCTTTCCCATTGTTCTCTGTAAAATATCCTATGAAATTATAGCCTTCTTTATTCTGTGGGTTGATTACAAAATTGCAGTTGTATGTCGCTGTTATAGGCTCTGAAATACCTTCTGCTATAATCACATAGTTCTTATATTTGTAAACTGCGGTAAACGTAATATCTTCGCTTATTGTCATTCCTTCTACGTACCCTCCCCAATGATCAAATGTATAGGGCTCTTTATCTCTCGGGGATTGAGGGGGAACGATGCTCGTGCCATATTCAATGGTTTGCTCTTTTAATACATTACCGTTATTGTCAAGAAATTTATAGGTATATTGATTAGGAATAGTATTATATACTGCTGTGAAAATTGAGTCGCATTCAATACTCATACCATTTTTAAAACCACTCCATTCTGCAAATGTGTAACTATAGTGTTGCGTTGGTTGTTTTATCGGTGCTTCGGGGGCAACAATTTCAGTACCATAAACAACAACACACTCCTTTAACACAACTCCGTTTTCGTCAACAAATCTATATGTATATTGGTTCGGCTCATATCCAACATATAGCGTAACATTCGAGGTTACGGGTGTTGTTTTTATAAAAACATTTGTTTTTTCTTGGTTAAGATATAAAATAGAGGAGTTCCCCTTTTTACTATCGATTAGACTGTCATCAATAGGTTTACCTGCTATAACCTTTTTTTCGACCTTTATACCGTTTTCATATATCAAGTTTGCATAGAAAAAATAGTTTTTTGTTCCATAATTGAGATACCAATTATAGCTTTCAATATCAATTTTATTCCATGCTGTTACATCGCCATTATAATTTACTGTGGATATACGTGTACATTCATCAAATGCAAAGCTCTCAATAAGCGTAACACTACTGGGAATTGTTATTGTTTTTAATCCTTCGCAATAACGAAACGCACCGCTTCCAATAGTTGCTACATTTCTACCAATTATTACCTCTGTTATGTTCTTACAATTATAAAACGCATCATCACCAATAACAACCACTTTATCAGGAATTGTTACCGTTTTCAATCCTTCGCAATAACGAAATGCATCGTATCCAATGGTAGTTATGCTATTTCCTAGTTTTATACTTGTTAAACTATCACACCACTCAAAAGCACCATTCCCAATGGTAGTTACATTGTTTGAAACAGTTATACTTGTTAAATTAGTACAGTCAGCAAACGCATAGTCTTTAATAGTTTTTACACTACTAGGAATGGTATATGATGTGTTTTGTTTTCCAGCCGGATAACACACCAACTCTGTTTGTACTTTATTAAAAAGTACACCATCAACTGTTGAATAGTATTGATTGTAATATTTACTGACAGTTATATTTGTTAATTTAGGGCAATAGGAAAAGGCCTGTTCACCAATACTTGATAGCTTGTCTCCAAGTGTTACTTCTGTTAAATTAGAGCAATAATAAAACGCCATATCTCCAATAGATGTGACACCGTCACCAATAACAACTTCTTTTATACTTGATCGATATGAGTTCCATGGAGTGTCTGAATATGTATAATAATCATCCATACTACCATTCCCACTAATAGTAAGTGTGCCACTACTAAGACTCCATGTAAGATTCCCACAACTCCCACTTGCAGCATTTACAGACATTACACCAAAAAGCATAGCACAACATACAATTATGAATCCCAAACCCGATTTTATTCTCATTCTAAACCCTCCAAAAATAAAAATGCGTAGCCCGTATTTCAGAGCTACGCACGAAAAACGCACAATCTCCGACAATAAGGTTGCTACACTCTTATATAACTTGTATTTACATTACAAAGTTTGCCAGAGAGTACACTTTTACCATTAGCGTACCTTTGTAATGTGAAAATAATACAAGAATATACACTAACTCCATTCTAATTAAGAGTGTAGCATAATTATAATACCACATATTTATTCTATAAGCAATAGCTTAAAAAATTTTTTGTGCATATTTATGAAAACAAAGTTCAGTTTAACAATTCAACGTTTACCCATAAATACAACGATTACTTTTATTAAAATGCGTAAATTTTGTAAAATAGTATTCTGATATAAATATTTTATTTTTTCTAACAAGTTAACAAAAAGAAAAAACCTTGAAAACCGCATCGTTACTGCGTTTTCAAGGGATAAAAATAAGACTAACCATTCTATCAAAATGGTCAGTCTTATGTGGTTGCGGAGGGCGGATTTGAACCACCGACCTTCGGGTTATGAGTTCAAAAGAGGCTGTTTTTTATCGTTTTGTGATGTGTTATAAAGTATTGATTTTATGCTGTTTTCGGAGTGTTATCGTTTCATATCGTTTTATAGTTTTTAGTTGAATTTTTCATCGTAGTTGAATTATTGTTGAATTTTCAGTTGAATTATTTTTGATTAAAAAGAGCGGTTAAGGTGTAAAATCCTCAACCGCTTTTTTGTTGCTTATACATTGAAAATGTCAACATTTGTCAACATATATGTTTTAAGTTTCAACTTTTTTCAACATCTATATATTTTAAATTTAAGGTTTTTTCAGGTTGTTTCCCCCACTATATAATGAAAATGTTAGGTTTTGTAAGGTTGTTATCCCTTTTTTATATCTGCCCAGTATTCTTTTTTTATAGTGGGGAAGTATTCATATTTCTTCTTGCTTCGCTCTCGCTTCGTTTCCTTTTTTATGGACTCCAAAATCTCCAAATACTCACCGCTTCCGCACCGCTTCAAACGGATTTTTCACGGCTTCCTCTTGG
>JAZNGX010000002.1:0-69943 GCA_045576675.1 Clostridia bacterium
GGGTAAGCGTCGGTGCCGATTTCCTGACCGAAGGCATCGCCCAGTTTGTATGCAATCTCACCACTTGCAAGCTGCTGTGCAGTAACGGTTTTAATGCCGTTGGCATTTACATTTTCGGTTGTGAGGTACGGTGCAGAATCAATAGTGTAGCAATTTGTCATACTTTCTTCTCCGTTTAACGTACCGAAAGCGGAGAGATGTGCTTTGTTGCCAAGGTCGGTGTCATCAATGAAGCTGCCCGCCCAAAGATTGTTTTCAAGGACTGCCTGTGTGTACTTCGGACTATAGGACAGCACACCGCCGATGTAAATGGTATCGTAATTATTGTGAGTACCGCTCTTATAGGAGGTCTTTATTGTACCATAAGCTGCACAGTTACGAATGGTAACATTGGATTTATCGTAAAGGCGTCCCACAAGACCACCAACACCGCTGTCTGCACGGTAAGCACCAAGGTCAAGCGTACCGTACCATAAACAGTTTTCAATAATTGTTTCATGGTTAGCGTAACCTATAAAGCCGCCTACAAAGCTTGAGCCGTGAGCGTTTTCGACAAGAGTTACATTCACATAAGAGGTGATGTTTCTGATAGTTGCACCGTTGTGGTCGGGAACATCCGTACCGTTTGCTCCGGGTGCAGAGCCGATAACACCGCCCACGTAGCTGCAATCTGAAGTAAGCTTTACATCACCGTAAATGGCGAAGTTTTCGACAGTACCAAGACGAACTTCTCCGAAGAGTCCCATTCCTGCTCTTTGCTCGTCAATATAAAGGTTTGTGATTGTATGATTTTTCCCATCAAAGTGACCTCGGAAGTTATTGCTGTGCTCGCCTGTGGAGCCGATGGGCGTCCACTTTCTGCCTGTACCGTCAGGCTTTCCTTCAAGGTCAATATCTGCTAAAAGAACTGCATTTGCCGTTCTGTCCACGGTGTTTATGTGGTTTGCAAACCAATAGAGATTGCCTGTGTTTTCTATCTGGTAGTAGTTGTCTTTAAGCTCAGGCTCTTCGTATTTACCGCAAGCACAAATGCCGTTCACATAGCCTTCGTGGTTATCGGGGTCTGTTTCGCCATATGGCGATTTACATTTGTCACATACAGCAAGGGTATTGCAGCTTGCTGTGCCACCGTAGCAATCTTCCATAACATCGGTAAAGCTACAAAAACATACAAAATAATGATCATCACTAGTTTTGGACCTAACTACTGTAAGGGTATGAGGTTCATACTCTTCCAAACCGCAATCCGGACATTGACGTATGTGTACAAATGGATCAGATACCGTACCGCCAGGAATATCAGCCCATTCACCCATATTGGTGTGAGGGCACACATTACCGCACAAATTACACTTACCGTCCACAAACTGATGCTCCTCGCATATATAAATTATCAATGTGAAATTATCGCTTTCGGTAAACTGTGCCGCAAGATAATTTTCTCCCTCCGAAACCCCGAATACTATCGGATATGTGCCTTCTTCCACAGCATCGCCAATAACCTCAACATTTATAATCTCGCCCATACCCAAAATGCCATCTTTAACTCTCACCGACGGGGTTTTCTTCTCACCGTTATAATATCTGATTGAATCGTTTACAAAATGCTCTGCCAAAGGCTGGGCTTTGGCAATTTCGTAATCAACTGTTGCCGTGGTTCCGCTTATTGTTACAGAAGCAGTATACTCGCCTGCGTTCACACTCTTACCGTTTTTAAGATTATCACCTGAATAAACAACATTTACAGCAATATCTGACGGGAAAGTATTTTCAAGAGTTACTGTATAAGCTGTTCCGTTATATACTGCATTTTCCGGAGCAATCAGCGTTGCTGAAGCAGTTTTCATTTCGCATTTGCCGTCTTCGTTGGTGCAGGTCGCAGTTATAACATTGCCGTCCGCCTTAAAATCTGTCCAGCTATGCTTATGAAGCGTTAAGTTGTATATTCCATCTCCGCTCATTGTTCCCGTACCTGTTATTTCTTCGCCCGAGTATATTTCACCATTGTTGGTAATAACACCATTATTCACAAGGCTACCCTCGTTATAAATCACTCCGTTGACAGTCAGCGCTCCTTCAACAGTAAATGTAGTTCCCGCGGCAATACTGAGAGATATGCCGTTTGGTACAACAAAGGACATATCAGATGCAACGGTCATATCTTCATCAAGCGTTATAGAAGAGTAAATAACAGTTTCATTCCCCTGAGTTACTATACCGCCTTTTATAGTTGCATTCCTGATATGTACCGTAAAATTATCATTAGCATCTGCCTTTGCGGTAACATTTCCACCGTATATTTTTACTTCACCTGATCTTCCCAGATACGCAAATCCGTATCCGATAGCATCAGAAGATGCTTGTGAAGATGCGTTAACGGTTCCGCCGTATATCTCAATTCCGTCAATCGAACCGTTTCTTGTGTAATCTCCGCCACCTATACCGGCACCACCACGTGAGGTAGGAAACGAATGTGCTTCAACAGTTCCGCCTTTGATGACTATCAGCCCGCTGCGACTAAGATCCGTACCGTTAGCATACCCACCATCTGCACCTATACCTGCCTGCAACGCGGCAGTAGCAGTTGCTGTCAGTTTACCGCTGTCTTCACTCTGTCCGTAGATATTTAAGGTGTTGTACCGGTTCACACTCACCCCGTTATTTGCAGTAAGATGTGCTCCGTCTGCAAGAATAAGATTAACCGTTCCCGTTACCGCTATACGGTCTGTAACAGTTACATCCTCTTTGACAACATACCAGCCATCAGTCATAGCTGTTGTCGTACTTTCAACCACGGTGTAATCGGTAATGCTTTTGATTGTTTCAACCACCTTACTATTGGCTTCATCCCATGTGCGGTCAATGTAACTGATCTCCTCTGTCGCACTTGCCATAATCGGCAATAAGCCAATTATCATTGTAAGTGTAAGTAGTATACCTATTATTCTTTTTGTTTTCATATTTTCGCCTTCTTTCTTTTATATTGGCTTCTCCTTGAGTAAATCAGCATTTACTCAAAGGGGAAGGCTCATTCTTGGTTATCAATATCATTATCAAGTCTTTTAACAAATTTTTCAAACAAATCTTTTGCAATTTTTTCATAATCAAGTGTAAGCACTTTTTCGATTGCACTTTTTCTGTCAGCATCGGATATGTTGTAGGCTTTCATCATTGTATCAAGTGCCAGCCTTATTTTATCCTCCAAAGTGAAGTATCTGTCGCAAGGAGCAATCATTGCTGCAAGCTCTATGCCACTTGTGATATTTTCTATATTTCTGTAATCTGTTTCGTGCAAATCCGGTGTCTTATCGGATAGCAAGTGATAATTTTTCCTTGCCGCCCAATCCTTAATATACGCATAAGTAGGTGGGTGGTTATATGCCGAGTGGTATAAATCCCAAGCCTTTTTATTGTTTTCGCACAGCGTTATTTGTATTGCAATTTCTGTAGCATAAGAGAAAAGCTTATCTCCCGTTTTCTCTGCCGTGTCCTCCAAAATGTCCAAGTGGTAGTCCATTAGTTCCTCAATAAGAATACGGAGCATATCTTCTTTTGCTCTGTAATGATATGTTACAGTCCCTAAACCGAAACCCGATTCCTTTGCAATCTGCCTGTGAGTTGAAACAGAAAATCCCTGCTCCAAAAAGAGCCGTGATGCAGCTCCTATAATTTTAATTTCGGTATCAGATAAGGGAGTTAATTTGTTGTGTCGTTCGATAATGCTATTAAGCATTGTTTACCACCTCTTTAAATCTTGTTTCGTACAAGTTCTATTATAAAGATAAAATTGTGTTTTGTCAATAGTTTAAGATAAATTAGAATTTTTTGAGGTGATTATTCACAAAATATAATGCAACACCCGTATGCATGTGTAATTTATACACTTCAAATTATAAATCACAGGTGTTGCATTTCATTTTACAATTGACTGTTGATTTTTAATACGTGTTGTGGTATATTGAATAGGTATAAGCAATTGTTTGAAAATGGGAGACTGAAAATGAAAACTATAGCAGAAATTGACACAAATTTTAAAGTTGAAACAAAAATTGAAAAAGAAGGAATAAAGTTTATAGATCTTAATAACCCTGCAATTAAGTTGTATGGTATATTTAAGGAAAATGGCAAGTATCGCAGAATGCCTGAGAAGGTTGCAAAAGCTGTGAGCGAAGGTGTGTATAGACTGCATGCAGATACTGCAGGAGGAAGAGTCCGATTTAAAACTGACAGTGAATATGTTGCTATTTCAGTAAAAATGGATGATATCGGCAAAATGCCTCATTTTGCATTTACAGGTTCGATAGGATTTGATTTGTATGCAGATAATGTTTATGAAAAAACATTTGTGCCACCAGTTGATATTACAGATGGTTATGAAAGTATAGTAGAATTTGCTGATAAAAAAATTCGTGAAGTCACAATTAATTTTCCTTTGTATACTGAGGTTTGTGAGTTATACATAGGGCTTGATGAAAATTCAGTAATAGAGCCTGCGGATGAATATGAAATACAAAAGCCTGTTGTGTATTATGGTTCGTCTATAACACAGGGGGGATGTGCATCACGTCCCGGCAATTCATACCAGAGCATAGTTTCAAGAAAATTGAACTGTGATTATATTAATCTTGGTTTTTCAGGCAATGCAAAGGGCGAGGATGAGATGGCAGAATACATCAAAAATCTTGATATGAGTGCCTTTGTTTATGATTATGATCATAATGCACCAAACCTAGAGCATCTTGAAAAGACGCATAATCGTATGTTTAATATAATACGTAAAGCAAATCCTGATTTACCAATAATATTTATGACTCGTCCGAAGCTTTATCTTAATTATGATGAGCAGGCAAGATTTAAACTGATTTTGTCGAATTACGAGGAGGCTGTGGCAAAGGGCGATGAAAATGTTTACTTTATAAGTGGCAAGGATTTGATGGCTGGAACCGACAATGACGGCACAGTTGACAATAGTCATCCCAATGACTTAGGCTTTAAAGCAATGGCAGACAAGATAGGTTCAGTACTTAAAGATATATTAAAAGGAGAATAACGATGAATAAATACAAGGATTTTGATAATTACTTAAAAGAGTATCCCAGTGAAGATGGATATTTTGGTGAATACGGCGGTTCATTTCAGGATGAAAAGCTTATATCAGCATTCAAAGAGGCAGACGATGCATATGAAGCAATTTGCCATTCTGCTCAGTTTATTAATGAGTTACGAAGAATAAGAAAGGAATTTCAGGGAAGACCAACCCCTGTTTATCATTGTGAAAGACTATCAAAGCTTTTTGGCAATTGCCAGATTTATTTAAAGCGTGAGGATTTAAACCACACTGGTGCTCATAAATTAAATCATTGTATGGGTGAAGGCTTGCTTGCAAAATATATGGGCAAAAAGAAGATTATTGCTGAAACAGGTGCAGGTCAGCATGGTGTTGCTATAGCAACTGCTGCTGCATATTTTGGTATGGAATGTGATGTTTATATGGGTGAGGTTGATATTGAAAAGCAGCACCCGAACGTTATCAGAATGAAAATGCTTGGAGCTAATGTTATTCCTGTTACAAAAGGCTTAAAAACATTAAAAGAAGCTTGTGACGCTGCATTCGAAGCATATCTTAATGAATATAAGGATGCAATTTATTGTATCGGTACAGCTGCAGGTCCGCATCCGTTCCCTAAAATGGTAAGAGATTTTCAGTCCATAATTGGTATTGAAGCCAGAGAACAGTTTATAGAAATGACAGGTATTATGCCTGATGCAATTTGTGCCTGCGTGGGCGGCGGTTCAAATTCGCTTGGTATGTTTGTTCCGTTTCTTGCTGACCCTGTTGAGATTTATGGTATCGAACCATTGGGAAGAGGAACAAATATTGGTGACCACGCTGCTACAATAGCTTATGGAACAAAGGGTATTATTCACGGATATAAGAGCTATGTGCTACAGGACGAAAGCGGTGAGCCATTGCCTGTTTATTCAATAGCAAGTGGTCTTGATTATCCGGGTGTTGGCCCGGAACATGCAAACTTGCGTGATATGAACCGTGTTCATTACGCAACTGTTTCTGATGAAGATGCAATGGAAGCATTCTTCCTGCTGTCACGCTATGAGGGTATTATCCCTGCAATAGAAAGTGCTCATGCGGTGGCGTATGCTATCCGTTATGCAAAGGAGCATAAATCAGGCTCAATACTGGCTTGTTTGTCAGGTCGCGGTGATAAGGATATTGATTATGTTTACGAAAAATACGGCTGCGGAGAAAAGTTTAAGCTGGACTATAAGGTTTGAGTATAATAATATCAAAAAGGCTGAACGATTAATTTTTCGTTCAGCCTTTTTGATTACATATTCTTTGCGTTTTCAAGCTTTGTCTGACGGCGGTTTTTAACCTCGTGCGGAATAGGCTTGATATCGCCTGCAGCTGTAAGTGCCTGTCTTGTAAGAAGCGGGCCGATAAGCTCATAAATAAGAACTGCAAAAAGTGTGATATTTCTTATCAGATTGCCTTGCTCACCAAGCTGCATTGCTGTGGCACACATACCAAGTGCAACACCCGCCTGTGGCAAAAGAGTAATACCAAGATATTTACAGATGTTAGGTGAACATTTAACAAGCTTTGCACTTCCCATTGCACCATAGTATTTGCCAAGTGAACGGAACAGAATATAAACAATGCCTATAACAACGATTGCAACATCTGCAAACACATTAAGCTCAAGTTCTGCACCGCTTATTACAAAGAACAAAGCAAAAAGCGGAGAAGTCCATTTGTCTGTCTTTTCCATAAGGTCGTGTGACAACGGACAAATGTTGCAGAAAACAGTTCCAAGCATCATACAAACAAGCAATGATGAAAAGCTTATATGTATTGAACCTATGCTGAATTCAAGCATAGATAACGAAGCTGTTAAAAACACAAAGGTAATTGTCATATTAAGACGATTTGTGTTTGAATTAAACCTTTTTTCAAGCTGTGTAAGGAACCAACCCATTAATGCACCAAGTGTAAGCGAGCATACAATTTCAACAAGAGGATTTATTATAATTGAAATCATATCTACTGAGCCCGAAATCAATGTTTTTGCAATACCAAATGATACTGCAAATACTATAAGACCAACAGCATCGTCCAATGCAACAATAGGCAACAGCAGGCTTGTTAAAGGACCTTTTGCCTTGTACTGACGTACAACCATAAGTGTTGCAGCAGGAGCTGTTGCTGTTGCGATAGCACCAAGTGTAATAAGCTGCGGTACTGTCAGCTTATCAGGCATTATAATATGTACAACAAGCAATGCAACGTCAACAAACAGCGTTGCAACAAGTGCCTGAAGAATACCTATTACTGTTGCCTGTATACCTGTCTTTCTAAGCTCTGTTAATCGGAACTCACTGCCGATTGAAAAAGCAATGAATGCCAAAGCAACCTCAGAAACAAGTGAAAGTCTGCTAACGGCTTCGTGATTATTAAAGCCAAGCCCCTCAATGCCAAATGCGCCCATACAATATGGACCGATTAATACTCCGGCAATTAAATATGCAGTTACTGACGGCAGCTTTAACGGCTTGAATACACGAGTCATAAGAAGTCCTGCCAATAACGCTATTGATACTGATAATAATGTACTCATTTTTTATTCGCTTCCTTATAAAGAATTGGCGGATTGTAAAATTCGCACCAATTTCGTATTGTAGCACAACGAATTTTGTTTGTCAAGGAATAAATGGGCATTTTATTTGTCAATTACAGATGTTTTTATAATTCCGTCGTTAATTAGTAAGGTATCATCAGTATTTATGCATGATAATTTCAATGTGTTGATTGTACCATTGTTCAATATAAACGGTATATCATTTGTTTCTTTGTTACGTTCTCTTATTTCGTTAATATCGTCCTTGTAGCCTTTCCCTTTAATATAATCAGGATTATCAAGCAGATTTTTTTGTGTACAGTCCTTAACAGAAAATACACCTATGTTTGTGTTTTCACCAACATAAAACGTTTCGGCAGGTGAAACTTCTTCGTGTCTGGAAAGATTTTCAACTGAAATTGTATCAATATTAACATTTTCACCGATATGCATTAATGCAAAGGTAATCCATTTGCCGACCTTGTATTTTGGGAGCATTGGTGCTTTTGACACAGCGATGTTTTTAAAAACAAGGTTAGAAAAGTTTCCTCTTGCGTTTTCTGTTTCGTAAAATTTTGAAATACACACAGCATAGCGGTAATATGTTCCGTAAACATTTGAAATACTTATGTTTTTGACGGGATGATTTACGGACAAAAGTCTTACTCCGCTATGACTGTTCTCGCTATATACACCATTAACTGTTATGTCGGAAATCGGACCTGAGACAAAATCGTCAGCATTGATTGCAACAAGGTCATCATATACTGTGCCTTTTACATTTTCTATATGACCGAAGCGGCAACCGCCGTCAAGATGAACTCCGTCCATATTAAGTGCAATTGGATTGCCAAGGTTATAGTCAAATGCAATGTCGCTTATTGTGAAATATTGTGTGTAACCAAGCTGGATGCCGAATGTTACGGGGTTTTTTATGGTAAGTGCTTTTAATGTTAAATTTTTTACGTGTGAAAAACGAAGTGCAACACCTAAATAATTATCATAAAAATATTCAGTAGGATTAGGCAGAACCATTTGATTACGCACTTCTTCACTGCGTAAAGGGTTTTCGTCTTGCTCTGAATTGTTGTAATTCCAGATACCTCCGCTTATGCTTATGTTTTCGTTACCATCAATATCTTCTGAATTTTTAAGCATGATACAACTACTGCCTGCTTTCAGTTTGATTTCTGTAAATCTGTCCAAAACAAGAGATGTATTGGAACTGATTAAAAGCGGACGGCTTATTATATAGCAAACATCGGGTTGAGGAAAATAGACATTCTTTTTGCCACTGTCTAATAATCCCTGCAGATAGTTTGTGTCATCGTTTATTCCATTGCCTATGTTCATTTTCAGTTCTCCTTAAATTTGATAGTTACAGCTTCACCTGCACGTATAAACTGCTTTTTAAACCCACATAAATTCTTGTGAGGTATATATTCAAATTTTAGTACAGAGTAGTTTACATCGTATTCACCGTTATTTTTTAATTCAACTGTGTTTTCGTCAAGCCAGTTTTCTGTTATATCTGAATAAGTAAGACCATGACCAAATTCATAAACGGGAGTGCCTTTAAAGAACTTGTATGTTCTGTTTTCCATTGAATAATCTTCAAATGGAGGTATATCCTCAATGCTCTTATAGAATGTTACAGGCAGTCTGCCACATGGTGAGACCTTACCGAAAATAATATCGGCAAGTGCATTTCCGCCCTCTGCACCGGGATAGAAGCACTGGATAACAGCATCGCAGTGTTCATTTTCATACGAAAGATTCAAGCAGCTGCCGCTTACATTTACAAAAATGATAGGCTTACCAATACTGATAATTTCATTAATCATCTTGCGTTGTGAAACAGGAAGTTCGATATCAAGCTTATCTCCGCTTGCGGTTCCATTATATGAATCTCCTTCTTCCCCTTCCATCATTGGATTAAGACCGCAACACAAAATGACAACATCAGCCTTCTTTGCCGCTATTATTGCCTCACGCATCGGATGTTCAGACCATTCGTGTATATTATCATTGAAAATGTCGCATCCAAGTGCGTATATAACATTTGCATCTGTGCCGTCTTGTATTCCTTTTAATATTGTAGAGTATTTTGATGGTGTTCCGTTATAGTTACCAAGTAAAACTCCCTTATCATCGGCATTAGGACCGATAACGGCAATTGTTTTTGTGTTTTTTAGCGGAAGTATACCATTGTTTTTAAGAAGTACCATACTTTCCTGTGCCATTTTTCTGTTTAATGCTCTGTGTGCATCACATTCAACTACCTCATAAGGAATATTGTCATACTCACAGTTGTCATCAAACATACCAAGTCTGAAGCGGGCAGTAAACAGCCTTACAACTGCTTCTGTAATTGTTTCTTCATCCAAAAGATTGTTTGCTACAGCTGTCTTTAACCATTTATAAGCTGTTCCACAGTTAAGGTTACAGCCATTTTTAACCGCCAGTGCGGCACTTTCTGCCTCGTTTTTTGTAATTTTGTGATGATTGTTGATATCGCATATTGCACCGCAGTCTGAAACAACATAGCCTTTAAAGCCAAATTCACCGTACAATATATCCTGAAGCAATGTTTTGCTTGCACAGCATGCTTCACCGTTTACTCTGTTGTATGCACCCATTACAGCTGACGGGTCAGCATTGTCAATGCAATACTTAAATGCCCAAAGATATGTTTCGTACAAATCTTTTTGGCTTACAACAGCGTTGAATCCATGTCTGTCAGCTTCGGGACCGCTGTGAACTGCATAATGCTTAATAGTTGCATCAAGCTTGCGATACTTGCCCTCGCCCTGCAAACCTTTGATAAATGCTGTTCCCATTCTACCGGTTAAATATGGGTCTTCGCCGTAGGTTTCATGTCCCCGTCCCCATCTTGGGTCACGGAATATATTAATGTTTGGTGACCAGTATGTAAGCCCCTGATAAATTAAAGTGTCACCAAATTTTCTGAATTCGTTATATTTAGCTCTCGCTTCATCGGAAATTGCTATTGCAACCTTGTGCATAAGCTCTGTATTAAAGCTTGCAGCCATGCCGATTGCCTGAGGAAAAACAGTTGCACAGCCGGAGCGTGCAACACCGTGCAGACATTCATTCCACCAGTTATATGCAGGTACACCCAATCTTTCAATTGCGGGTGCATCATATTTCATTTGTGCCATTTTTTCAGCAAGTGTCATTTTTGAAACAAGCTCGCGGGCACGTTCTTCAAATGTTTTCATCAAAAATCACTCCTTAAAGCATATGATATCACACATATATTGCTTTAACTATACTGAATATTGCTGATTTTAAGACAAATATTGCTTTTTTTATATTGCAGTGATATACTATATATGAGGTGAAAAATATGTCAGGAGCAATGTATGAAACAGATAACAAATCAATTGGAAGCTTTCCTTCGATTAATCTTGAAAGTGAAAATCTGACGTATATATCACATTACCACGAGGAGATGGAAGTTATATATATCAAATGCGGCGTTACTTCCGCATATTCGGGTTCAAACGAAATAGTTTTGCAAAAAGGTGATATATGCATTTTTATGCCGGGTGAAATTCACAGCTTTCAAAGCACTGAGTATAATTGCATTGATATTTTAAAACTAAAAACAGACACTTTTTATGAAGAAATAGATTTCTGGAAAATGCGATTAAAAAACAATCGCATCAGCTGTGACCATAGCTGCTATCAGGTGCTTAAGTCTGTTATAGATGAAATACGTAATGAGTTTAAAGAGCAAAAAACAGGTTATGAGTTTGCCATCAGAAATTGTAAAAATATAATAATTAGTACTGTTATACGAAATATTGAACACGAATATTCTGACCAGAGTAAAAGCATTATGATGCTTGATTTGATAAACAAGTATCTTGAACTGAATTTTGAAAGTCACATATGCCTTGATGGTGCTGCAAAAGCCTGTCACTTTTCGAAATACTATTTTGCCCACAAGTTAAAGGAACTCACAGGAACTACCTTTGTGCAATACCTTTCGTCATTCAGGGCAGAAAAGGCGGCTCAGCTTTTAAAAACCACCAATATGCGTGTGACTGATGTTGCGTTAAAATGCGGCTTTAACAATTTAAGAAGCTTTAACCGTCAGTTTAAAGCGACGTATAACGTAACACCGCTTATGTACAGAAAAAGTGTAAATAATAACTCTTGATTTTTTGTGAATAATAATATATAATGAAAATATTGTGATGGAAGATATATTAAGTTCGGCTTCGGTTGCGGGTTAAATATAAAAAATGAGCAAAAAGTATTGACAAATATTATAAAAAAAGGTATAATGCTGATTATGAATGTAGATTTGTTACCAATAATTAATAATGAAAACGAAAAAGTATCATTTGACGGCACACTTACTTACGAGTATGAAGGTGCTGTTATTAATGCAGAAGTTAACGGTTATGTAATCAATTTTGCAGGCTCTCTTGAGGTTCATGGTGATATCAGGGCAGATATTTCTGCTCCGTGCGCTAAATGTCTTGAGACTGTTAATGATTATATGGAGCTTTCCATTAACGAAACTGTCGGTGAGGATGGTATCGAGCTGGAAGGAACTGTAATCGATATTGATTCAATTGTTTACGGTGAGCTTATGGTTAACATTCCTATAAGGTTTGTTTGCAGTGATGAGTGTAAGGGTTTATGCCCCAAGTGTGGTGCAAATCTTAACATAAAACAATGTCAATGCAAGGACGACGAGGTTTACGACGAACGTTTTGCAAGACCAAGATTTGAACGCCGTAAGCGTTAAATAACCTGTACGGTTAATTATGAGGAGGTGTATTTTCACATGGCAGTACCTAAGAGAAGAGTATCAAAAGAAAGACGCGATAAAAGACGTGCTAATTGGAAATTAGCTTTGCCCGGTATGGTAAAATGTCCTAATTGCCAGGAATTCAAGTTGCCTCACAGAGTATGTGGTAACTGTGGTTTTTACAAAGGCAAGGAAGTCATAAAAAAAGAAGCGTAATTTTGATAAGAGGTTGTCTTTTAATGCAACCTCTTTTTTGCTATAAGTAGAAAGGAGCGATGATACTTGGAGAATGTTGTTAAATGGGTTGAACCGGACTCTATTGCTGAAGAAATCGGCATAGAACCCGGTGATGTTCTTGTATCTGTTAACAATACAAAGCTTAAGGATATTCTTGATTATCGCTTTTTTACAGCTTCTGATGAATATACAATCGAAATTCTCAAAAAAAATGGTGAAACTGAGATAATAGAAATATATAACGAGGATTACGAGGATTTAGGACTTCATTTTGAAAATTTTCTTATGGATAAGGAACAATGGTGTCATAATAAGTGTGTGTTCTGTTTTGTTGACCAGTTGCCACAAAATATGAGAAAATCCCTGTATTATAAGGATGACGATTATCGTCTTTCCGCACTTATGGGGAATTATATTACGCTTACAAATTTAAAGGAAGAGGATATTGACAGAATAATTAATATGCATCTTCCAAGAATTAATATTTCTGTTCATACAGTGGATAAAGAGCTTCGTTCGCAGCTCTTGCATCACAAAAACGCAGATGTTATGCCAATAATCGAGCGTTTTGCCGAGGCGGGCATTTATATGGATTGTCAGGTGGTTTTGTGTAAGGGCTTAAATGATGGTAAATACCTTGATGAAACCATAACAGAGCTTGCAAAATTCTATCCTTATGTACAGTGCCTTTGTGTTGTCCCTGTTGGACTTACGGAGCACAGAGAAGGGCTTTGCAGCCTGCAACGCTTTGATGCTGAAGGTGCCACAGCTGTTATAGAGCAGATTGAAGGCTACAATGCACAGTTTAAAGAAAAGCTTGGAACAAATTTTGTTTTTGCTTCTGACGAATTTTATGTGATTGCAAATTACAGATTGCCTGAGTTTGAGTATTATGAAGAATTTTTGCAGATGGAAAACGGCGTGGGCTTGCTTACATCATTAATCAGCGAATTTAACGAAGCAGAGCCATGCGAGGTAATTACCAGAAAAACTATTGCAACAGGGGTCAGTGCGGCACCGTATATAGAAGAGCTTGTAAGCTCTGTTACTGATAAGGTGCAGGTAATACCGATTGTAAATGATTTTTTAGGTCATACAATTACTGTTGCAGGACTTACTACAGGTCGTGATATAATTAATCAACTTAAAGGTAAGGAGCTTGGTGAAGTGCTTCTTTTGCCTGATGTGATGTTAAACTATGACGGCTTGTTTTTAGATGATTTGAAAATAAGTGATATTGAAGATGCACTTAACATAAAGGTTAAGACTGTTCAAAATGACGGAGCAGCATTAAGAGAAAGTATTGGAGGGTAAAACAAATGCCAAAACCGATTGTTGCAGTTGTGGGCAGACCAAATGTGGGAAAGTCTACATTATTTAATAAAATAGTCGGCAAACGTATTTCGATAGTAGCGGATACTCCCGGTGTAACGCGTGACAGGATTTATGCTGATGCCGAATGGTGCGGCAAGCAGTTTAAGCTTATTGATACCGGTGGTATTGAACCGTCTACCGACAGTGCAATATTGCAGCTTATGCGTGAGCAGGCAAATATTGCGATTGATACTGCTGATGTAATAATTCTTGTTGTAAATGTAAAAGAAGGCGTTACTGCAGCTGATGCAGATGTTGCGACAATGCTGCGTAAAAGCAGAAAGCCTGTTGTTCTTGCGTGCAACAAATGCGATACCCCAGGAGAACCTCCCGTGGAGCTTTATGATTTTTATAACCTTGCTTTGGGTGAGCCTATTGCAGTATCAAGTGTTCATGGTATGGGCTTTGGTGATTTGCTTGATGCAGTTGTTGAAAATTTTGACGAGTCGAAATACGATGAGGAAGACGAGGATATAATAAAAATAGCTGTAGTTGGAAAACCCAACGCCGGCAAGTCTTCATTTGTAAATAAGATACTTGGTGAGCAGAGACTTATCGTAAGCCCTGTTGCAGGCACAACCCGTGACAGCATTGATACAGAGGTTATTGTTAATGATGAAAAGTTTATGCTTATAGACACTGCCGGAATGAGAAAACGTGGCAAGGTGGAAGAAGAAATAGAACGCTATAGCGTTATACGTGCGTTAAGTTCCATTGACCGTGCTGACGTTGCATTGTTAATGATTGACGCAACAGAGGGTGTAACAGAGCAGGATACCAAAATTGCCGGATATATCCACGAAAGCGGCAAGGCTTGCCTTGTGGCTGTTAACAAATGGGACTTGATTGAAAAAGAAACCAAAACCATGGACAATTTCAGAATGGATGTTCAGGAGAAGCTTGGTTTTATGCTTTATGCCCCGATTTTGTTTATATCTGCACTAACCGGTCAGCGTGTTGGCAAGGTGTTTGAAATGGCAAAGTATGTTTATAATCAGAGTGCTATGCGTATTTCAACAGGTATGCTGAATGATGTTATAAATGACGCTACTGCACGTGTTCAACCGCCGTCAGACAAGGGTAAGAGGCTTAAAATTTATTATCTTACTCAAACAGGTATAAAGCCACCGACGTTTGTATTGTTTGTTAATGATAAAAAGCTTGCTCATTTCTCGTATATAAGATATATTGAAAATCAGCTCAGAAACACTTTTGGATTTGAGGGCAGTGCGATTAAATTCATTTTAAGAGAAAAAGATAGAGACTGATGGAGGTAGAAGCAAATGATTAATAACATTATAATGCTTGTAATTTCATATCTGGTGGGCAGTATTAATTTTTCCATCATATTTTCAAAGATTTTTGCAAAAGAAGATGTGCGTACACAAGGCAGCGGCAACGCAGGCTTTACAAACACTTTGAGAAACTACGGCAAGCTTATGGGTGCTGCAGTATTTTTGTGTGATATATTAAAAACTGTTGCTGTTATACTTGTTGCTAAATTTGTATTTAAGGATCGTATTACAGAATACTGTGCAGCATTAGGCGTTATACTTGGACATAACTTCCCTGTGTTCTTTAATTTTAAGGGTGGCAAGGGTGTGCTTACAACTATAAGCTCACTTGTTATGCTTGCACCTGCAATTGGTATTCCGCTTATTCCTATTGCTGTTGCAATAATGTTTATAACAGGCTATGTATCCATCGGGTCTTTTGTTATATTCTTATATTTCCCTTTGTCAGTTCTTGCTTTTTATAACGGTGCTGAAAAAGAAAAGTTTATAGCACTTGGAATTTTTGCTTGTTTATTAGGTCTATACAGACACAGAGCAAATATTGCAAGACTGTTAAAGGGCGAAGAAAATTGCTTTAAAAAGAAGAAGGGCGGTGCAAAATAATGGCTGATATAGGCGTTGTTGGTTCCGGTGGTTGGGGAACAGCTATGAGCGTATTACTCTCTAATTCCGGACACAATGTTACTCTTTGGTCATATTTTAAAGAAGAAAGCGAACAGCTTAAACAGCACCGTGAGAACATAAATTTGTTGCCGGGAGTAAAAATCCCTGAAACTGTGGAGTTTACAAATGACATTTCAAAATGTGCGTGTAATAAAGACATTATTATAATTGCCACTCCGTCTCACACAGTTAAACAGACTTCAAAAACACTTGCACCATTTGTTAAAGACGGACAGATTATTGTGATAATTTCAAAGGGCTTTGATGAGGATACTTATCTTACATTATCAGAAACTGTCAAAAATGAAATTTCTAACGCCAGAATTGCTGTTATGTCAGGTCCGTCACACGCAGAGGAGGTTGGTAAGGGTATGCCGACAACGAATGTTGTTGCACATTCAGACCATGACCTTGCAAAATATATTCAGAGTGTTTTTATGACACAGGTGTTCAGAGTATATACAAATACTGATGTTACAGGTGTTGAGCTTGGCGGAGCACTTAAAAACGTTATTGCTTTATGTGTTGGTATTTGTGACGGCTTGGGTTATGGAGATAACACAAAAGCTGCACTGATGACACGTGGTATGGCTGAAATTGTGCGTCTTGGACGTGCCATGGGTGCTCAGGACAGTACCTTTGCCGGCTTGTCAGGCATTGGCGATTTGATTGTTACCTGCACGAGTATGCATTCACGAAACAGACGTGCAGGCGTGCTTATAGGTAAGGGAATGACTCCCGAACAGGCAAAAGACGAAGTTAAAATGGTTGTTGAGGGTATAAAGACTGCAAAGGCGGCACATTACCTTGCTAAAAAGCACAATGTTGATATGCCTATTGTAAATCAGGCTTATCAGATTTTGTTTGAGGGCAAAAATCCCGCAGATGCAGTGCTTGACCTGATGTGTCGTTCAGAAAAAAGTGAAGACGATAATTTTTATAGAAATTAAGCAGGTGTGAAGTTGAAAAAAATATTGCTTTTTTTGCTTATGGCCGTTATGCTGTGTGGTTGCAGAGATAAAGATGTTCCACCTGATACAGAGCATATTGTAAGCAATGTGTCGAGTGAAGGTAATCTTAATATTTACTGCTACAATGCTGAAGGCTATAATCCGTTGTTTGCAACCAACAATGCAAATATTTATCTTGGCAGAATTTGCTTTGAGCCGCTTGTTAAAATAACAGATGACCAGTCAGTGGAAACAGTTCTTGCACAGGGGTATTTTATTTCGGAGGACGGTCTTGTTTGGACTGTTCCTTTAAGAACTGATATATATTGGCATGATGGAGATGCTTTTGTGGCTGAAGATGTTGTTGCCACCTGCAATACAATTATTTGCAATGGTGACAAAAGCCCATATTCCTACAATATGGCAAATGTTGCACGTGTTGAGGAGGAAGATGAGCATACTGTTAAATTCTATTTGAAATCACCGCAGACAAGCTTTGCAAGCCTGCTTGAAATTCCTGTTGTTAAGGCAGAGCATTGCAATCTCGAAAACAACTTTCCAATGATTGGAACAGGTGTTTTTAAATATGTTGGAGCAGAGAATAAAAAAATGTATTTTGAAGCCAATGAAAAATGGTGGGGAGGCATTAAGCCTGATATAAAATACGTAACTGCTGTTATGCTGCCTGATAAGGAAACATCAGGCTATGCTTTTAATGCAAGTGTTATTGATGTTATTCCTGCAAGTATAAAAGACTGGAGTAAATATCCCTCTGCGGATGACAGAAGTATTGAATATTCGACAGGCGACTTTTTTTATCTTAAATTCAATACAGCAAATGAGCATCTGTCAAACCCGGATATACGCAGTGCAATTGTTCAGGCTATCGACAAGCAATCAATCTGTGATAAAGCACTTCTTTCTCACGGCGTTGTAACAGAAACGATTTTAAATCCAAACTGGAAATACTATAGCAAAAATGCCGGAAAGTCAAAGTTTAATCCCGATAATGCAAGAAATGTTATGAGTAGCTATACTGCTGAGGGGCGTATCTGGCTGAATCTTATCACCAATGAGGGCAGTGAAATTAAGCGTAACACAGCCGAGCAAATAAAAGAGTTTCTTTATCCATTGGGAATTGATGTTAATATTCTGGTTTACGGTTGGAACGATTACGTTAACGTGTATCATTCGGGTGAATATGATATTGCACTGTGTGAAACAAATATTGCTCCTGATATGCTGCCGTTTAATGTAATAGGTAACAGCGAAGCCGTAAATGCGGCGGTGGCAAAGCTTCAGAATTGCGGAATCGATGAAGAAAGAATTGAATGCTTTGATACAATTCAAAAGCTTGTGAGTGATGAGCTGTGCGTTGTACCGTTGTTTTATGATATGGGCGTACTGCTCTATAATGATAAAATAAAAGAAGGTCTTGCACCGACCAGAACAAATATCTACAATAATATACATCTTTGGAAGCTCAATACTTGACATTCGATATTAAATATTATAAAATAAATTAGTTGAGATATATTAACGAAGGGATTTGGTTTTGTGAAGGAACAAAAGAAATTTGTTGAAGATATAACATCTATGGATGTGGATTTTGCAAAATGGTATACCGATATAGTTAAAAAGGCAGATTTAGTTGACTATTCAGGTGTGCGTGGCTGTATGGTAATAAGACCTTACGGTTATGCTATATGGGAAAATATCCAGACAATTATGAATAAAATGTTTAAAGAAACAGGGCACGAAAATGTTTATATGCCTATGTTTATTCCTGAAAGTCTTTTGCAGAAGGAGAAGGATCACGTTGAAGGCTTTGCCCCCGAGGTGGCGTGGGTTACACACGGCGGTAGTGAAAAGCTTCAGGAAAGACTTTGCGTAAGACCTACTTCTGAAACTCTTTTTTGTGCACACTATGCAGATATCATTCATTCTTACAGAGATTTGCCAAAGCTTTATAATCAGTGGTGCAGCGTTGTAAGATGGGAAAAAACAACACGTCCGTTTTTGCGTTCTGTTGAGTTCTTGTGGCAGGAGGGTCATACTGCACACGCAACAAAGGAAGAGGCTCAGGAAGAAACACGCAGAATGTTAAATATTTATGCACAGTTCTGTGAAGAACAGCTTGCTATTCCTGTAATCAAAGGTCAGAAAACTGATAAAGAAAAATTTGCAGGTGCAGAAGAAACATATACAATTGAAAGTATGATGCACGACGGTAAGGCTTTGCAGGCAGGTACATCACATTATTTTGGTGACGGATTTGCACGTGCATTTGATATCCAGTACACAGATAAAAATAACGAGCTTCAGTATGTTCATCAGACATCCTGGGGTGTTTCAACACGTCTTATCGGTGCAATAATTATGATGCACGGTGATAATAATGGTTTGGTATTGCCACCGAACATTGCACCAATTCAGGTGGTTGTTATTCCTGTTGCTGCAAACAAACCGGGCGTTTTAGAAGGTGCAAAAGCTGTGTCAGATAAGCTTAAAGAGAAGTTTACAGTTAAGTTTGACGACAGTGATAAGTCACCGGGCTGGAAGTTCAGTGAGTATGAAATGAAGGGTGTCCCGGTACGTGTGGAAATCGGGCCGAGAGATTTAGAAAAAAATCAGGCTGTGCTTGCACGCCGTGATAATGGTGAAAAGGTTTTTGTTTCACTTGATAATATTGAAGAAGAGGTAGAAAAGCTTCTTAAAACTATACAGAGTGATATGCTTGAAAGAGCAAGAAAAATCAGAGAAGAAAATACTTATGTTGCAAAAGATTTTGACGAGCTTAAAAAGCTTGCTGATGAAAAAACAGGCTTTATGAAGGCTATGTGGTGCGGTGACCTTGAGTGTGAAGAAAAAATCAAGGATGAAGCAGGCTTGTCTTCAAGATGTATGCCGTTTGAACAGGAAACCATTACTGATAAATGCGTATGCTGCGGTAAGCCTGCGAAGAAAATGGTATATTGGGGCAAAGCATATTAATATGGATTTTATTGTAACATACACCGGAATAAAATTTTATATATTAAATCCAAAGCCCGACGATATAAATGAGCGTGATATTGCACACGCTCTGTCTCTTATGTGCCGTGGTAACGGGCATTTGTATCACTTTTATTCCGTTGCTCAGCATTGCCTTAACTGCTATTATGAAGCAGTGGCAAGAGGGTATTCAAAAAGACTTAAGCTTGCTTTGCTTTTGCACGATGCAAGCGAGGCTTATATTTCGGATATAACACGCCCTGTAAAGAAAAATTTGCCTGAGTATTGCAAAATTGAAGAATGCATACAGGATTGTGTATACAAGCATTTCGGGCTTGATGATTTAACTGATGAAGAGCTTGAAACAATTAAAGAAATTGATGACAATATGCTGTGCGTAGAATTTAATGACAATCATATTTACAAGGATTTTGAAATGAAGTCTGAAATGAAAGCACAGCTTGTTCTTGATTTTGTTGATATGAAAGAAATTGAAGACAGATTTTTGAAAGCATTTAAGGAGGTCAGGTTATGATTAAAGCCTGCATTTTTGATATGGATGGTACGCTTGCCAATACCATAGACACAATTGCATACTATGCCAACACTGCGCTAAAAGAGTATGGTTTACGTGAAATAGAAACTGAAAACTATAAATATCACGTTGGAAGCGGTTACATTCAGCTTGTAAAAAATATGTTTGCTGAGCTTGGCTGTGAGGACGATGATTTATTTAATAAGGTTGCCGCTAAGTATGACGAAATGTATAATAAAGACGTTATGTTTAAAACCTGTGCATATGACGGCATAATTCCTATGTTAAAACAGTTGAAAGAAAGCGGTTACAAAATCGGCATTGTGTCAAACAAGCCTCACGAGGTGCTTTTGGGTGTTGTAAAAACATTGTTTGGTGATATAGAGTTTGACGGAATAGAGGGCGGACGCGACAACGTGCCGTTAAAGCCTGCTCCTGCGATGCTTATGAAAATGTTGATTGATTTTGGGATCAGAACAAACGAATGTGCATATTTTGGCGATACAAAGGTGGATATGCAAACAGGTTCAAGAGCCGGGGTAAACACTGTTGGTGTGCTTTGGGGCTTCAGAAAAGAAGATGAGCTTGTTTCAAATGGTGCACAACATATTATTTCTCATCCGTCAGAAATTTTGCCGTTGATGGAGAAATTCAAACTTTTAAAGGATTACTAAAGGACTGATATTATGAAGGTTGAGAGTTTTGAACTTGATCACACAAAGGTAAAAGCACCTTTTGTAAGAAAGTGTTGCGTTTTAAAGGGTAAAAACGGGGATATCGTTACAAAGTTTGATTTGCGTTTCTGCCAGCCCAATGTTACTGAGCTTGAAAGTGACGGAATTCATACAATGGAGCATCTGCTCGCTGTATATATGCGTGATTACACAGACGATATCATAGACTTGTCACCTATGGGTTGCCGCACAGGTTTTTATATGACTATGTGGGGTGAACACAACGTAAAAGAAATAATTGAAATACTTAATAAATCACTTGAAAGAGTAGTGACTACAACAGAAATCCCTGCAAGAAATCCCGTGCAGTGCGGTAATTACAAATTGCACAGTCTTAAGAAAGCTGTGCAATATGCAACTGACGTTCTTGAAAAAGGATTCTCAGATAAAATTTTCTAAAGGAATAATTAAATGGAAGTTTACTTTGATAACAGTGCAACAACCAGACCTTTTGATGAAGCTGTGCAGTCAGCACTAAACGTAATGCGTGAGAATTACGGAAATCCGTCTTCATTGCACAGGCTTGGTATGAATGCAGAAAATATAATTAAAGATGCAAGAAACACAGTAGCAAAAAAGCTTGGCGTGTTGCCTGAAGAAGTGTATTTTACTTCAGGCGGCACAGAGAGTAACAATATTGCCATTATCGGCGTATGCTCTGCTATGCGTGTTAAGGGTACGGTCATAACCTCCAAAATCGAACATAAATCGGTGCTGGAGTGTTTTTCGTATTTAGAAAAGTGTGGTTTTAATGTTGTTTATCTTGATGTAACAGCCGATGGCGTGGTTGATTTGCAACAGCTTGATGAGGTTGCAGACGAAAGTGTGTGCCTTGTAAGTATAATGCACGTTAATAACGAAACAGGTGCAATTCAGCCTGTTGAACAGATAAGCAAAATAGTAAAGGCGAAAAATCCGAAAGCATTAATCCATACAGATGATGTTCAGGGCTTTTGCAAGGTACCTTTTAACACAAAATCAGTTGATATGATTTCGGTTTCTGCACATAAAATAAATGGACTCAAAGGAACCGGTGCCATATATATTAAAAAAGGAATAAAGGTAAACCCTGTAATATATGGTGGCGGTCAGGAAAAGGGTTTAAGAAACGGAACGGAAAATGTCCCGGGCATAGCCGCATTTAAAACGGCTGTTGAAAAATACACTGTTATTGGCAATGATATTAAAAAGTATATTGCAGATTATGTTATTAATAATATAGAGGGCTGCCGCATTAACAGTGTTGGTGAATGCTCTCCATACGTATTGAATATTTCTGTGCTTGGACTTAAATCTGAAACGATTCTGCATTTGCTTGAAATGCATAATATATATGTATCATCAGGCTCTGCCTGCTCATCAAACCGCCCACAGCTAAGCCACGTGCTTATTGCATACGGGTTGGACAAACAGGTGGTTGAAAGTAGTATACGCTTGAGCTTCGGATATGATAACACATTGGAACAGGCACAATATTTTTGTGAAAAGCTTAAGCTTGTGGTAGAACAAAACAAATCCGTCAGGAGGAAGTACAAATGAACAAGGTTTTGCTGTTAAAATACGGTGAAATTATATTAAAGGGTCTTAACAGACCACTATTTGAGGATGCACTGATACGAAATTTAAAACGCAGTGCAGGTGATGAAAAGGTTAAATTCTTTAAGGCACAGGCTACAATTTACGTTGAGCCTTTAGAAGATAGTGTTGATATGGATGCATTGGCTTTGCGTTTGTCAAAGGTTTTTGGTATAGTGTCTGCAACAGTTGCACAAACAGTGCCAAAAGAGCTTGATAAAATCTGCGAGCTTGCGGCTCAGTTGATTGGTAATGAACCGGGCAACACCTTTAAGGTTGAAACAAAAAGGGCAGATAAGCGTTTTCCATTCAAATCGCCTGAAATATCAATGGAGGTGGGCGGAGCAATTTTGGAAAAGCATCCGCATCTTACTGTAGATGTTCATAATCCCGATATTTTAGTGATGGTAGAAATCCGCGACTTTGCGGCTTATATATATACTTCAAAAATTCAGGGCGTGGGTGGTATGCCTGTAGGTACTAACGGAAGAGCAACCTTGCTTTTGTCAGGCGGTATTGATAGTCCTGTTGCGGGATATATGGTAGCAAAACGAGGTGTTGAGCTTGATGCTGTTCACTTTTACAGCTATCCATACACAAGTGAGAGAGCAAAGCAAAAGGTTTTGGACCTTGCACAGCTTTTGGCTGATTACTGCGGAAAAATCAATGTGCACGTTGTGCCCTTTACAGAAATTCAGCTTGCAATAAATGAAAAATGCCCACAAGAGCAGATGACAGTTATTATGAGAAGAATAATGATGTATATTGCAAATGAAATTGCGGCAAAAAATGGTTCTCAGGCGTTGGTTACAGGTGAAAGCATTGGTCAGGTAGCATCGCAGACAATTACTGCACTTGGTGTTACAGATGATGCATCAAAGCTTCCTGTGTTCCGCCCTGTAATTGGTATGGACAAGGATGAAATAATAACAATTGCCAGAAAAATAGGCACATTTGAAACTTCGATATTGCCCTACGAGGATTGTTGCACAGTGTTTACGCCAAAGCACCCGAATACAAAGCCGGTGCTTGAGAAAATAAAAGCAAGCGAAGCACTTATGACAAATCTTGACGAAATGATGCAAAGAGCCGTTGCGGAGGTTGAAACAATTGTTGTTAAAAGACGCTGAAACAGTTGTAAATTTATTAAATGATAAAAAACTTACAATATCTGCTGCAGAAAGCTGTACGGGTGGCTTGCTGTCAGCCGCAATAACGGGAGTAAGCGGAGCATCATCTGTACTTAATGCGGGAATTGTGACATATTCAAATGATGCAAAGCAAAAGTATCTCGGAGTAAAAAGTGAAACATTGCAAAAGTTTGGTGCTGTAAGTAAATATACTGCTTTGGAAATGTCAGACGGCATAAAAAAAGCAAATAGTGCTGATATAGGTGTAGGCATAACAGGTATTGCAGGTCCAACAGGTGGAACTGCCGAAAAGCCTGTCGGTCTTGTGTATATAAGCGTTAATGAAATTGTAACTGAAAATCATTTTTCAGGCAGCAGAGATGAAGTACGAAATGCTGCAGTAGAAAAGGCGTTAAAAATGGTTTTGGAATATATAAAAAATATGTAACGGAGGGATATAAGATGGATGAAGAAAGAAAAAAAGCGTTAGACCTTGCTATGGGTCAGATAGTTAAAAAATATGGTAAAGGCTCTATTATGCGTCTTGGTGAATACACAGATATGAATGTTGAGGCTGTTTCAACAGGCTCACTGTCACTTGATATTGCTTTGGGAATCGGCGGTATCCCGAAGGGCAGAATTGTCGAAATTTATGGTCCTGAATCATCAGGTAAAACAACTCTTGCACTTCATATAGCTGCTGAAATTCAAAAAAATGGCGGTACTGTTGCGTATATTGATGCTGAGCATGCATTAGACCCGAAATATGCACGTAACCTTGGCGTTAACACCGATGAGCTGATAGTTTCACAGCCTGATAACGGTGAACAGGCACTTGAAATTGCAGAATGTCTTGTAAGAAGCGGTGCCGTAGAATTGCTGGTTGTTGACTCTGTTGCTGCACTTGTTCCCAAGCAGGAAATTGAAGACAGTATGGGTGATGCACACGTTGGCTTGCAGGCTCGTCTTATGTCACAGGCTTTGCGTAAGCTAAGCGGTCTTATCAACAAGCAGAAAACTATAGTTGTATTTATTAATCAGCTGCGTGCTACTATTTCAACAGGTGGTTACGGCGGTCCTACAGAAACAACAACAGGTGGTCGTGCACTTAAGTTTTACGCATCTGTACGAATTGATGTAAGAAGAATTGCAACAATTAAAGATAAAGGTGAACCCGTGGCAAACAGAACACGTGCCAAAATTGTTAAAAACAAGGTTGCACCCCCGTTTAAAACAGCGGAATTTGATATTATGTATGGCACAGGTATTTCACAGGAGGGCGACTTGATTGACCTTGGCATAAACTTTAAGCTTGTTAAGAAAAGTGGTTCGTGGTTTAACTATGGTGATATCAAGCTTGGTCAGGGACGTGAAACAGCTAAGGTATATTTGAAAGATAATCCCGAAGATGCTGCAAGATTAAGACAGGAAATTCTTGATAAAATTGCAAGCGAGGGAGCACCAGATGCTATAACTGGCGAGTTTGATGATGGTGAGATAAGTGTTGACGAATGATGATATTTTATACGAGGCAAAGGTTTATGCAGTAAAGCTTATGGGCAAGTTCAGCTATACCTATCGTGGTATGGTAAATAAGCTTGTGCAAAAAGGCTATAGTAAGGATATTGCATTGCAGGTTGCTGACCATTACAAGGAACTTGGATACCTTGAGGACAGTATTTATGCACAGAAATTTATTAAAGATGCTGTGGAATTTAAATATCACGGACCTGCCCGTATAAGATATGATTTAAAACAAAAAGGCGTTGACGAGGAAGTAATAGACGAAGCGTTTAACGAGCTTGATATTGATTTTTTTGAGGTACTTAAAAATCTTGTGTCCGTAAAAGCAGCAGGCGAGGATTTAACAGACCGCAAAAGACGCGACAAGCTTATTGGGTATCTTAGCAGAAAAGGCTTTGGATATTATGATATAAATGAAGTTTTGGCCGAATATAGTGAACAAGAGGATATGGAAATATGAAAATTGCATTTGAATCATTAGGTTGTGCAAAAAACCTAGTTGATATGGAAAATATGCTTAGTATGCTGATAGAACGTGGTCACGAGCTTGTTGATGACGAATCATTGGCAGACGTTATTATAGTAAACACCTGTTGCTTTATCAATGATGCAAAAATAGAGTCAATTGATACTATAATTGACCTTGCTCAGTGGAAGGATGATGGTGAGTGCAAGCGTCTTGTAGTAACAGGGTGTATGGCACAGCGTTATAAGGAACAGGTTTTGCAGGAAATGCCTGAGGTTGACGCGGTTTTGGGCGTTGGCGAATATGACAGGCTGATTGAGGTTGTTGAGGGTACTGAAACAGTGTGCCTTTGTGACAGACAGTACAGCTATCTTGAAAAGAAGCGTTATATGCAAACACCGTCATACACAGCTTATTTAAAAATAGCGGATGGTTGTGATAATCATTGTACATATTGCGTAATTCCGTCAATACGTGGCGGTTTTAACAGCAGACCAATGGAAAATATTATAGCTGAAGCAAAAGAGCTTGTTAAAAATGGTGCAAAGGAATTAATTCTTATTGCACAGGATACAACAAGCTATGGTATAGATTTATACGGTGAAACAAGGATTGCACAGCTTATATCTGAGCTTGACAAAATTGATGGACTTGTCTGGATACGTTTGCATTATTGTTATCCTGAAAAAATTACTGATGAGCTTATTGATGTAATGGCAAAAAGCGAAAAGGTTTGCAAATATATTGATATGCCCATACAGCATTGCAATGATGAAATATTAAAAAGAATGGGCAGAAAAAGCCGCAAACAGGGCATAGTTGATGTTATAAATAAATTACGTGAAAAAATCCCTGGTATTACAATAAGAACATCTCTTATAGCAGGATTTCCGGGAGAAACGGAAGAGCAGATTAAAGAGCTTGCTGAATTTGTAACAGAACAACGTTTTGAGCGCCTTGGTGTGTTTGCATACTCACAGGAGGAGGATACACCTGCGGCTATAATGGATAATCAGATTGATGAAGAAGAAAAGCTTAACAGACAGGAGCATATTATGCTTGCACAGGATGAGGTTAATCAGGAAATTTCTGAAAGCAAGGTTGGCACTGTTGTTAAAGTCCTTGTTGAAGGCTATGACAAGCTTGTAGAGCAGTATTATGGAAGAAGTGAAGCTGATTCTGTTGATATTGACGGAAAGATTTTCTTTAAATCCGCAAAAAAACTAAAGGAAGGCGAGTTTACCGACGTGGTTATTAATGAGTATTATGACTGCGATTTGTTTGGTGAACGGACAGGTGACTGAAAATGAATTTACCAAATAAATTAACTGCTTTAAGAATTGCGTTGATACCTGTGTTTATTGCACTTTTTATGTATGCAGGCTCAACGGCAGGCAAATGGCTTTGCGTTATAATTTTTGCTTTTGCCTCAATTACTGATTTTGTTGACGGTCATATAGCAAGAAAGTACAATCTTGTATCAAATTTTGGCAAATTTGCAGACCCGCTTGCAGACAAAATGCTAGTTACGGCGGCTCTTATTTGTTTGTGTTCTGAAGGCACATTAAATCCGTGGTATGCGATTATCATAACCTTCAGAGAATTTATGGTAACCGGTATAAGAATACTTGCTATACAAGATGGTGTTGTCATTGCTGCAGGAAAGTCAGGCAAGCTTAAAACTGTTATTCAGCTTTTCGCAGTAATTGCGATGCTTGTTGACAGAATATGGCTATTACCTTTACACATATCTTTTGTTTTAATGACATTGGCAGTGATTCTTACAGTTTATTCAGGTGCTGAATACCTGATTAAAAACATACACTTATTTAAAGACGTGAAGTAAGGTGAAATTATGAAGATAATAGTAGATGCAATGGGCGGAGATAACGCACCGAAGGCAGTTGTTGACGGAGCGGTTATGGCTGCAGAAAAGCTTGGTGTTGAAATTATACTTGTTGGCGACACAACAAAGTTTAATGCTCCTGATAATGAAAAAATAACAGTGGTGCATGCACCTGATGTTATTGATTGCGATGATGACCCCGCACGTTCAATACGTACTAAAAAAGAGTCATCAATTGTAGTCGGTCTTAATATGCTTGCACAGAAGCAAGCGGATGCTTTTGTTTCTGCAGGAAGCACAGGTGCCGTTATAAGCGGAGCAACATTGATTGTTAAGCGTATAAGAGGGATAAGACGAGCAGCAATTGGTACAGTTTTACCTACAGCCACAGGCTGTACATTGCTTATGGATACAGGTGCGAATGCTGATTGTACAGAGGAGTTTTTGCAGCAGTTTGCTGTTATGGGCAATGCATATGCCAAAGCTGTTCTTGGTATTGAAAATCCAAGAATAGGGCTTTTAAACAATGGTGCAGAAGAAACAAAGGGCAGTGAGGTTGTAAAGAATACATATCAGCTTTTAAAGAAAATGCCGATTAATTTTATAGGTAACGTTGAAGCCCGTGATGTGCTTAACGGAGTAACTGACGTGCTTGTTGCCGACGGTTTTGCAGGTAATGTGTTTTTAAAGGCTGTTGAGGGTACTGCAAAGTATTTTTCAGGAATGCTTAAAAGTATGCTGACTAAAAATATAATTACAAAAATATGTGCTTTGTTGCTATCGGGCGGAATAAAAACTATGAAGGATTCGTTTAATGCGGATAAACACGGCGGAGCACCGATTCTTGGTGTGGATGGTGTTGTTATTAAAGCACACGGCAGTTCAAATGCAGAAGCATTTTACAATGCTATAAGGCAGGCATCGGAATTTGCAGAAAAGGATGTTGTCAGCATAATTAAAAACAATCTTGGAGAGGAAGATAAATAATGAAAAAAGTATTATTAATCACAGCAGTTGTATGTATGGTGCTTGCTATATGCACTGTTGCATCTGCAAAGTCAATGGAGTTTGTTATTGACAACGCTACAATGTATACAAATGAAGATGGAATGTTAACTGCTGTTACACTTGAAACAGCCCCGTTTGAAACAGACGGCAGAACAATGGTTCCTGTAAGAGTAATCGGTGAAAGCTTTGGCGCTGATGTTACCTGGGACGAAGCAACATCAACTGTTGGCGTTAAAGCAGGTGAAACAGAAATATCACTTGCTGTTAACAGCGACAAAGCATATGTTAACGGCGAGGAATACACATTAGATGTTCCTGCAACAGAAATAAACGGCAGAACAATGGTTCCTGTAAGATTTATTTCAGAAGCTTTAAAGTATGATGTTACATATACAGATGAATTAAGAACTGTATATATTACTGATGAAGAGGCTGTACTTACAGTTGGTGATATATCATATAATAGTGATGATGTGAATACATTCCTGGCTGCTTTTGCTTATGGTGGTACAGCTGACATTGCAGTTGAAAATCTTTCACAGTTTGCAGTTTTTTCGAATGAAGCAAAAAATCTGTCAGTTGATACAAGTATGCAGTATCAGGCATGGATGGAAGAGTTAAAAGCAGGTAAAGACAATATGAGAGGTATGATTTTCCTTACCCCTTATGCAAAGATTTTAAAGCTGTACAGTGATGCTGTTATATACACAACAAGCCTTTATGGTGAAGTGACAGATGAAAAAATTGAAAAAGCTTATCACAGCGATTATATAAGCGTAAAGCACATTTTGCTTTTGACACAGGATGCACAAACAGGCGAGCCTGTTTCAGATAAAGAAAAAAAGCAAATCAGAAAGAAGATGACAGATATTTTAAATCAGGCAAAATCAGGTGTTGATTTTGATAAGCTTATGAACAAGCATTCAGAAGATACTGGTCTTGCTGCAAATCCTGATGGATATGTATTTACAAAGGGAATGATGGTACCTGAATTTGAAGAAGCTGCATATGCATTGAAAACAGGCGAAATAAGCCAGATTATTGAAACTGCATATGGCTATCACATTATTAAAAAGCAGGTATTGCCTGAGCTTAATGATGAAATAAAAGCTTCAATAAGCAATGTTGTATTTAATAACGCTATTACTGAAAAGTATAACGAATTAAAGGAAAACTATGAAATTAATGTAAATATATTGACAGAATAGTATAAATTTTCAATAAATGCTTGACTAATGTGAATTTGTAGCTATAATATATAGTTAGTTTATAAATTAGGAGGAAAACGTATGGAGTACGAAGTTTTAGTAAAAGCCCTTGTAGACCAGTTTGGAGTAAATGAAGCAGATATCACACCTGATACTTCTCTTACAGAGGATTTGGGTGCGGATTCATTGGATTTGGTTGAATTGGTAATGGCTATGGAACAGGAGTTTGATATTGAAATCCCCGACGAGGATGTTGAAGATATTAAAACTGTTGGTGATGCAGTTAATTACGTAAAAGAAAAGGTTCAGCAGTAAGTTCTTTTGATATGAAGAAATTAATTGAAAAAATAGGCTACAATTTTAAAAATGAAAATTTACTTAAAACAGCTTTAACGCACAGCTCTTATGCAAATGAGCATAAGGTTGAAAGCTATGAAAGACTTGAGTTTTTCGGTGACAGTATTTTGTCTTATATTATAAGCGAATATATTTATAAGCATTTTACAGAGCTGCCTGAGGGTGGACTTTCTAAGCTCAGGTCTGCAATTGTTTGCGAGCGGTCTTTAGAACAGATTGCAATCGAGCTTGATACTGGCAGTTATTTGCTTTTGAGTAAAGGAGAAGATATGACGGGCGGCAGAACACGTCCGTCTATTTTGGCTGATGTTTTTGAGTCTATACTTGCAGCGATTTATCTTGATGGCGGGCTAAAACCTGCAACCGATTTTGTGTTGCGTGAGCTTGCTGATGATATAGAAAATGCCAGAAAAGGAAAGGGCGTTTTTAAGGATTATAAAACGCAGCTTCAGGAGCTTGTTCAGCAAAAGGATATGCGTGCATCTTATGCTCAGCTTGGCGAAAGCGGTCCTGAACACAACAAGATATTTAAAGTATCAGTAAGTGTAAATGATAAGCTTATTGCATATGGAACAGGTAGAAACAAAAAAGAAGCTGAACAGAATGCAGCTATGAATGGCTTAAGAAAGCTTCGGAGTTAATTATATGGGTAAGTTCAAAATAATTCCAATCTTTGTACCCCATAAGGGGTGTCCGCATCAATGTTCATTTTGTAATCAAAAGCATATAACAGGTCAGCACGAGGAGGTTACTCCCAAAAGTGCTGAGGAAACTGTTAAATTATATTTATCTACTATTGACAGCAGTAAAAATCACGTTGAAATAGCTTTTTATGGTGGCAGCTTTACCGCAGTGGAAGCAGACCTGCAGTGCGGTCTTTTAAGTGTTGCAAAAAAATATAAGGATATGGGGCTTGTTCACGGAATAAGACTGTCCACACGACCTGACTGTATTGATAACGAGGTTCTGGAACGCCTTATGTATTATGGTGTTACTGATATTGAGCTTGGTGTGCAGTCTATGAGTGAAAGGGTTTTAAAGGCAAATAACAGAGGACATTCGGCTCAGGATGTGGTTGATGCTGTTATGCTTATAAGAAATTATCCATTTAAGCTTGGTTTGCAGATGATGGTTGGTCTTATTGATGACAGCAAGGAGGATTGCATTTCGACCGCAAATAAAATTGCTGATTTAAAGCCTGATTTTGTGCGCATATATCCAACACTTGTGTTTGATAACACACCAATGGCAGATAAATTCAAAGCCGGTGAATTTACCCCGCTTACAGTAGAGCAGGCAGTAGAAATCTGCCGACCTGTTGTGAAAATTTTTGATGACAATAACATAAAAATTATACGTCTTGGCTTGCTTGTATCGCAGGATGAGGCACGAAATAATCTGCTCGGTGGTCCTTATCATCCGAGCTTTAGAAATTTAATTTAGGAGGTGACAGCCTAATGCGTTTAAAATCTATAGAAATGACAGGTTTTAAGTCTTTTGCCGACAGAACTTTTGTTGAATTCGGTAACGGAATTACAGCTATTGTCGGCCCTAACGGAAGCGGTAAAAGTAATATTTCTGATGCTGTTCGTTGGGTTATGGGTGAACAGAGTGCAAAATCACTGCGAAGCGGTAATATGCAGGACGTTATTTTTTCAGGTACACAAAAGCGTAAGCCTTTGGGCTTTGCGGAGGTTACACTGATTGTTGACAATTCCGACAGAGCATTAAAAATAGATTTTGATGAGGTTGCTGTTACACGCCGCGTTTTCCGTTCTGGTGAAAGCGAGTATTTTATAAACAAAACAGCAGTAAGAATGAAGGATGTTCACGAGCTTTTTATGGATACCGGTGTTGGACGTGACGGTTATTCAATCATAAGTCAGGGTAAAATTGCTGAAATTTTAAGCAATAAGCCGGAAGAACGACGTCAGATGTTTGAGGAAGCGTCAGGTATTACAAAGTATCGTTACAGAAAAGAAGAGGCTCAGCGTAAGCTTGGAAGAACAACTGAAAATATTGTGCGACTGAATGATATTATAACCGAGCTTGAAAATCAGGTTGGCCCTTTAAAGAACCAGTCAGAAAAGGCTAAAAAGTATCTTACACTACGTGACGAATTGCGTGTTCTGGATGTTAATGTTTCGTTGTACAATATTGAAAAGCATAAAAAAACACTTGCTGAAATCAACGGGATTTATGACAATCTTTTAAGTCAGATTGAAGAGGTTAATGTTCAGGCAGAAAAGATTGAAAAGGATACTGCAGAGGTTTTTGAAAATATAGGTATTCAGGATGAGGCTCTTAATCAGAAACGTGAAGAGCTTGATAAAATTAATGGCGTAAGAGCAGAATATCAAAGTGATATTGCGATATTGAATAACAGAATTGAAAATAATATCGACGGTATTAAGCGAATTGAAAATGAAATAGAAGAGCTTAAGCTAAAAGCAAAGGAGCTTGAGGCAGATATAACAGGCAGAGGCAGCAGTGATGCACTGTATGACAGTTATAACAGTGTTCAGGCTGAAATTAAAGACGTTGAGCAAGAGCTTGCCGAAAAAGATAATAAGATTGATTTGCAGACTTCACAGCTTGAAAGTGCAAATTCAGAACTTATTGAAAAAATGAATGAAGCATCTGAATTAAAGTATAGAATCACCGGTAATGCCTCACTTAAGAATTCATTAAGCGAAAGAGCCGTTGCAATTGAGCGTGAGCTTAATGACAGAATGGCTGATTTTAATAAGCTTAATGACAATCTTAAAAAAGCAGAAGCAAACCTTAACGAAAAACAGGCAGAATATGCAAATCACAATGTTCGCCTTAATAATGACAGAGCAAAGCTTGACAGTGAAAAGGACGAGCTTGAGCTTTTGCAAAAGCAGCTTATTGCTGACCGTAATACAATTGCTCAGCAGAAGTCACGTTTAAAGCTGCTTTTGGATTTGGAAAATTCTTTTGATAACTATAGCAGAAGTGTTAAAAGCGTAATGAACGCGTATAACAAAAAGGAGCTTAAAGGTGCGGTGCTTTATGGAACGGTTGCACAGCTTGTTAATGTGAGCCCCAAATATAGTGTTGCAGTTGAAACAGCACTTGGCGGTGCGGCACAGAATATTGTTGCAGCCACCGAGCAGGATGCAAAGGTTGCAATTGCGTATCTTAAAAACACAAAGCAGGGCCGTGCAACATTTTTGCCTGTGTCAGTATGCAAAGGCGATATTATGGACGACAAGGCGCTTGCAAACGAAACGGGTTATATAGGCATTGGTGCAAGACTTGTTGATTGTGAAGACAAGTACAAAGGTATTGTTAACCAGTTATTGGGAAGAATAGTAGTAGTTGACAATATTGATAATGCTATAAAAATTGCAAATAAAAATAATCACAGATACAGAATTGTTACTCTTGAGGGCGAATTGCTTGCGCCTGGTGGTTCTATGTCGGGTGGTAGCCGTCAGCAAAGCGGAGGAATATTCTCTCGTGCAAATGAGCTTGCAGATTTGCAAAAGATAATACCACAGAATGAAAGCAAGCTTTTAGAAGCAGAAAAGAAGTTTAAAGAAAAGAGCGATATAATCGAAGTGCTTTCAAAGGCTGTTGTTAAATCTCAGGAAGAGCAGAAGGAATTGAGCGAGCATCTGCTGTCACTTCGTATGGAGGTTAAGCATTGTGCCGAGTTTGCTGAGAATGTAAATGCAGCTAAGAACGCCATAGAAGCAGAGAAAAAACAGCTTGAAATGCAGCTTGCGGATATTGCTGAGCTTGATGAAAACGGTAATGGTCAGATAGCAAAGCTTAATGAAGAAATAGAAAATTACAAGGTTGTTGCAAATGCACATAAAGAAAATCTTGCAATTCTTGAAAATGAGCGTGAGAAGATTTCAGCTAATCTTTTAGAGCTGAAAATGAAGCTTGGAGAAATTAAAAAGGATATTGAACGCTTTAATGAAATCGAACAGCTTTCTAATGCACGCAAAACTGAAAATGAGCTTGCAATTGAGCGTAAGTATGAAAATATATCTGAAATTAAAGACAATATCGAAGGCTTAAAGGACGATGTTGAGTTTAAAAACAAGCAGATTGTTGACCTTGACAATGACATTTTAAAGCTGCGTGAAGATATTGATAATAGTGAAGCTCAACGCCGTAAGCTTCAGGAAAGCATAAAAGAAATGCAGGACGAGCTTAAAAAGGTTCACGAATCACAAATGACGTTGCAGCAGGAGCAGAGCCGTCTTGATAACAAAAAGGCGAAATCTGAAACAGAGCTTGAAAATATAGTAAACAGATTGTGGGAAGAGTACGAGTTAAGCCTTATTGCGGCAGAACAGGTAAAAACTGAAATGGAGTCTGTTACCGAGGCAACAAAGCAGATTTCTTCTCTTAAAAATCAGATTAAGGCTCTTGGTAATATTAATGTTGATTCAATCGAAGAATATAAGGCTGTTAAAGAAAGATACGACTTTTTAACTGCCCAGCGTGAAGATTTGCTTAAAGCACAAAGTGACCTTGAATCTGTTATTTCTGAAATGCTTGAAATAATGAGAATTCAGTTTGCTGATAAATTCAAGGAAATAAGCGGTCATTTTTCACAAATATTTGTTGAGTTGTTCGGTGGTGGTAAGGGTGCAATAAAGCTTACCGACCCGTCAAATGTGCTTGAAAGCGGTATTGACATTGAGGTTAACCCGCCCGGCAAGGCAATTAAGAGCATAATGCAGCTGTCAGGTGGTGAGCAGGCAATGGTATCAATTGCGTTGCTGTTCTCAATATTGAAGGTAAGACCTGCTCCGTTTTGTATTCTTGACGAAATTGAAGCGGCACTTGACGATGTTAATGTTTACCGTTTCGCAGATTTTTTAAATAAAAACATAGGCAAGACACAATATATAGTTGTAACTCACAGAAGAGGTACGATGGAATCGGCAAATATTTTGTATGGCGTAACAATGCAGGAAAAGGGTGTTACAAAGATGCTTGCACTTAATATTGACGATGTTGTGGATGCTATTTAGAAAGGAATAAACAATGGGATTTTTTGATAAAATTAAAAGCGGACTTGCAAAAACCCGTGATCAGTTTGCTGAAAGAACAAATGATATTGTGAAAATATTCAAAAAAATTGATGATGCAGTTTTTGAAGAGCTTGAAGAGCTGCTTATAATGTCTGATGTAGGCTTTGATACTTCAGGAGAAATTATTGAGCGTTTAAGACAAAAGGCTCACGAGGATAAAATTAAGGATGCAAGCGAGCTTTTGCCTGCTTTAAAAGAAATTATAAGCGACATTATGACAGATGGTGATGAAGCACTTGAACTTAAAACAACTCCGTCTGTAATACTTGTTATAGGTGTTAACGGTGTTGGAAAAACAACATCAATAGCAAAAATGGCATCATATTATAAAAGTCAGGGAAAGAATGTTATCCTTGCCGCCGCAGATACGTTCAGGGCTGCTGCTATTGAACAGCTTGAGGTGTGGGCAGACAGAGTCGGGGTTGACCTTATTAAACAAAAAGAAGGCAGTGACCCTGCATCTGTTGTTTACGATGCAATCGCTGCAACAAAAGCACGCAACAAGGATATATTGATTTGTGATACTGCAGGCAGACTACACAATAAGAAAAACCTTATGGATGAGCTTGCAAAAATCAATAAAATTATTGACAGAGAGCTTCCTGATGCACAGAAGGAATGTATGCTTGTTCTTGATGCAACAACAGGTCAGAATGCATTAAGTCAGGCAAAGAGCTTTGCTGAAGCTGCTGAAATAACAGGTATAGTTTTAACAAAGCTTGACGGAACTGCAAAGGGTGGCATCGTAATTGCAATCAAGCAGGAGCAGGATATCCCTGTAAGATTCATTGGTGTGGGCGAAGGTGTTGACGACCTTCAGCCGTTTGTTGCACAGGATTTTGTTGATGCAATGTTTGATACGGAGGAATAAATATTGAATAGTAAAGCAATAGCAAAAACTATAATAACAATTATTGTTATTCTTGCATTGTTATGCACTGGTATTTTTGCACTTATGTACTCTGAATATCTTGAACTACTTGAAATCGGAGAAAACTTTATCAAGGTTTTCACAACTAACGTAAGTGTGCATCTTATTACCTTTGCAGTAACACTGCTTGTTTGCTTTGTCATTATTTATTCTAACTTTATTTTTGTACGTTCAAATGCAATGTACATTGACACAACGGTTACTATGTTTGGGAAAATTCCTGTTATACTCATATTCAGTATAGTTTTTTCCTTTGCAGGTGCGTATGTTTCAAGTGAAAAAATATCCTCTGCATTTTTGCCTTTTATTAACAGTGAATGGTTTAATCTTGGGGACCCGATTTTCCATCAGGATGTTGGCTACTATGTTTTCCAAAGACCGTTTTATATTACTGTAATAAACTGTTTAACAATGCTTACAGGCTTTTTAATTGCAGTTAACTGCATATCATATTTTTTGATATATGCCGGTCACGACGTGCATAATATAAAGAACATAATCAAAGAAAAGGGTATTGTAACGCATATTATAGTAAGTATTGTACTGTTCTTTTTATCAAAGGTACTTTCGTATCAGTTTACTGCTGATTCCATCATTTTCAAGCAGCACGACGGCCTTACAGGTGCGAATTATATTGACATAAACGTGTGGCTTAAATTTTATAGAATTGCACCTGTTATTTTGCTTTTGTCAGTTGTGATTACAATTTATTTTGTTTTACGTTCAAAGATTAATCTGGCGGTGCTTACAGTTTGTATATATCCTGTGGCATTTATTTTAGTTTCAATTATGGGCGGTATCGTTGATACTGTTGTTGTAAGACCAAATGAACTCGCAGTTTCGTCTGAGTATATACAAAATAATATTAATTTTACACGGGCGGCATATCAGCTTGATGATGTGGCATACAGCTCGTTTACAATTAAAAACAATCTTACTGCGGATAAGATTTTAAAAAACACTGATACAGTTAATAATATAAAGCTTAATGATTATAACCATACCTTAGGTTATCTTAATGAATTGCACAGTGAAGGTGATTTTTATACCTTTACAGATGCAAACACTTCAATTTATGACATTAATGGTCACCCGACAGTGGTATCGGTGGCAGCAAGAGAAATTGACCATTCAAAAATTAATGGCGGAACCCAGGGGTATGCTGATACAGTTTACAAATATACCCATGGTATCGGTGCTGTTATGTGCACTGACAACACAGTAACTTCTATGGGCTTGCCACAGCCTGTTATAAAGGATATTCCGTCACGTTCAAACAACGGAGCGCCTGCAATAACAGAGCCAAGAATTTATTATGGTATGTTAAACAACGATTATTGTGTTGTTAATACAAAGGATAAAGAATATGACGAGATAGAAAAAGAGGGCTATGATTATAACGGAAACGGCGGAATTCTTCTTAATATGCCTGCTCGTTTTATATATTCAATCAAGCTTGGTGATTCAAGATTGTTGCTTTCTGATAAGCTTAAAACTTCAAGCAAGCTTCTTATAAACAGAAATGTGCTTGAACGTGTTGAAGCTGCGGCACCGTTCTTTACTTATGACAAAGACCCTTATATGATAGTAGATAAGGGAGGTAGGTTAAAATGGGTTGTTGATGTTTATACAACATCAGAATGGTTCCCGTATTCTCAATATACAGGAACATATAACTATATAAGAAATTCTGCCAAGGCAGTTGTTGATGCATACGGCGGAACTGTTGAGTTTTACATTACAGACAGAACTGACCCGATTATTAAATGCTACCAGAAAATTTATCCGACATTGTTTGAACAGGAACCATTTCCTGCGGATTTGATTTCTCACACAAAATACCCTATGGCTCTTTTTAAGATTCGTGCAAATATGTATAAGGCATATCACGTTACCAATGCCGAGAGCTTTTATAAAAAATCAGATGTATGGAGCTTTGCAAAAGAGCGTTACGGAGCACAACAGCTTATTGATGTTGAACCATCGTATTCATATATCGACCTTGATGGTAACGGAAATAAGTTTATGCTGACTGCACCATATACCCTTGCAAATAAAGACGGAATTAACGGATGGTTAACTGTTGATTGCAGTTTTGGGGCAAATGGAAAAACTACATTTGTAGATTTCAGCAACAATATGAATTCTTACGGAACCTTGCAGATAGAAGACCGTATTGATGCTGATGTTAACGTTACGCAAAAGCTTAGTATGATTAATCTTGATAAGGGGAATATACTAAGAGGCAATATGGTAGTTGTGCCAATAGACAACAATATTTTATATATTGAACCGATATATATTTCGGCTGAGGGCAAAAACAAAGGCTATGCCCGTCTTGAGTATATCGTTGCTGTGTATAATGACAAAATTGTGTGTGAAGGCTCATTGTCTGAATGCTTTAAAGCGCTTTTTGGCATCAACAAAAACCTTTCATCTGTTGTTGACCAGACGTTTGGAGACATCATTTACGATGTTATCGGAAGCTTTGATAGTGTTAAAAAATATTCTGAAGAAAATGACTGGGAAAACTACGGAAAGGCAATGGCAGAGCTTGAATATAATATCGGCAATTTAAGGTCTGCAGCAGAAAATGAAATTAATATAAAAACAAATAATTAAATTTTGACAAAGCCACTCTATTGTGATACAATATAATAGGGTGGTTTTTTGCGTTTTGTTAATGTTGTAATATCCAACAATTCAAAAGAGCTTGACAGACAGTTTTGTTACAGCGTTCCCGATGATATATATGTTGAAGCGGGAATGCGTGTGCTTGTGCCTTTTGGCGGAGGTAACAAGACTGTTGAGGCTGTCGTTTTGGAGGTTGCAACTGTTGCTGACGTATTAAAGATCAAGAGTATAATAAAGGTTATTGATAAAAAACCACTTTGTACAAAACAACAGCTTGAGCTTGCATTGTGGATACGTGAGAATTATCTTTGTACATACAATCAGGCTGTAAGGTGCGTTATTCCATCCGGCATACGTGTTAAAACAAAACAGCTTGCAATTATGTATGATACCGATATTGATATCGACGGTGTTTGCAAAAAGTCAAAGAATAAAAGAGAAATACTTGAAATAATAATAAATAACGGAGGCACTTATGATTGTGACAAGCTGCCTCATAAAAGCTTATTAAAACAGCTTTGTGATGATAATATCTTGTATATAGAAGAGTCAGTTGATGATAAGTTGCCTCAGATAAGCGTAAAAATGGTAAGCCTTGTTGCTTCTAATAATGAGGTGCTTGATATACTGCCGCAAATTAGCAAAAGGGCACCAAAGCAGGCAAAGCTTCTGGAGGTTCTGATGCAAACAGGTGATATTCCGCTTGCTGATCTTACTCATCTTACGCAGACAACATCAGCAGCCGCAAATTCGCTTGAAAAAAAAGGAATTGTTCGTTTTTATAACAAAACAGTGCTTCGTAACAGCTATAATGCTTCAAAATATAAGAAAACAGAGCCTATGACACCTACTCCTGAACAACAGAATGTTCTTGATGCATTAAAGAGAAAATGGGATAATGGTGATATGCGTCCGTCACTTATCCGTGGTGTTACAGGCAGTGGTAAAACAGAGGTCTTTCTGCAGATTATCAGTCACGTATTAAAGCAAAACAGACAGGCTATTGTACTTGTTCCTGAAATTTCACTTACGCCACAAACTGTGGAACGCTTTGTTGGCAGGTTTGGCTCTGAAATCAGTGTTTTGCACAGCGGACTGTCTAATGGAGAGAGATATGACGAGTGGCAAAAAATCCTTGATGGAAAAGTGTCTGTTGTTGTAGGTGCACGTTCAGCAGTTTTTGCACCATTTGACAGGCTGGGCATAATTATCATTGATGAGGAACACGAAAATACTTACAAATCTGAAACTGCACCTTATTACAGTGCGATAGATATAGCACTTCAGAGAGGGAAGACCGAAGGTGCTGCCGTAATACTTGGCTCGGCAACACCGTCTGTAAACAGCTATAAGAACGCTTGTGACGGTGTGTATGATTTATATGAAATGGAAAACAGGCATAACAATGCAAGTATGCCGCACACTGAAATTATTGATATGTGCAATGAGTTAAAGAGTGGAAATAAAAGTGTTTTCAGCAACAAGCTCAAGGCAGAAATTCAAAGAAATATAGAAAATGGTGAGCAGACGATTTTGTTTTTGAACAGACGAGGCTTTAATAGCTTTATAACGTGCCGTAGCTGCGGAACACCTGTGGTTTGTAAAAACTGCAGTGTTACAATGACTTACCACAGAAATATTGATAAACTGCAGTGCCATTATTGCGGATATGAAACAGGAAGCATTACCATCTGCCCTGAATGTGGCAGCAATAAAATCCGTTATATGGGTACCGGAACAGAAAAGGTTGAAGAAGAAATACGCAAGCTTTTTGGTGAAAATACTTATCTCAGAATGGATGCTGATACAACAACAGGTAAAAATTCTCACGAGGCAATATTAAAAAGATTTAATAAAGATAATGTGCCGATACTGCTTGGAACGCAGATGGTTACAAAAGGTCTTGATTTTAAAAATGTTACGCTTGTTGGCGTTCTTGCAGCTGACCTTACACTCAACGTGGACGACTTTCGTGCAGCAGAACGCACATTCAGTCAGCTCACACAGGTTTGCGGCAGAGCAGGCAGAGGCGAAAAGAAGGGTAGGGCATATATACAAACATATCAGCCTGAGCATTATGCTGTAAGCTTTGCGGCACAGCATAATTACAAGGATTTTTATGAAAATGAAATTGCAATAAGAAAACAGTTTGATAATCCGCCGTTTTGTGATATAATACTTATAATGATGACAGGTGAGGTTGAAAGCGAAATAAAGATTGAGCTTATGAAAATAGCAGAATATTTAAAATCCAAAAATCTTTTTGTGCTTGGGCCTACATCTGCACCATATAACAAAATTAAAAATAAATACAGATGGCGAATCATACTTAAAACTACCAGAACAAAGGAGCTTTTGCCACTTCTTAATAAATTGATTATAAGATATGCAAAGGACAAAAATAATATTTCTATAGATATTAATCCCAATTCGATGAACTGAAAGGAATGGTACAATTGGCACTACGAAAAATACTTACGTTTGGTGATGAGCAGTTAAACAAAAAATGCCGCACTGTTGAAAAAATTGATGACAGAATACTAAGCCTGCTTGATGATATGGCAGAAACCTTATACGAGTCAGGCGGTGTCGGACTTGCTGCCCCGCAGATAGGCATACTTAAAAGAATATGTGTAATAGATATTGGTGAAGGTCTTATCGAGCTTATTAATCCCGAAATAATTAAAACCTCGGGTAAAATCAATGATGTTGAAGGTTGTCTTAGCCTTCCGGGTAAGTGGGGATATGTTGAACGTCCTGAAAAGGTTACTGTTCGTGCAACAAACAGAAATGGTGAAATATATGAAATGACGGGCGAGGGCTTGCTTGCACGTGCCTTCTGCCACGAAATTGACCATCTTGATGGCGTTTTGTTTGTAACTCACGTTACTGAATTTGTTGATATTGAGAGGAATGAAGAATGAGAGTAGTTTTTATGGGAACGCCTGATATTGCCGTTTCGTTCTTTAAAGCACTGTGCAGTGAGCATGAGGTTGTATGTGCAGTAACACAGCCGGACAAACCAAGAGGCAGAGGACATAAAATCAGCCGTTGCCCCGTTGCTGCTGCAGCAGATGAGCTTGGTATTGATGTAATTCAACCGCTTACATTTAAAGATATGGCGTTTATGCCTGAGCTTGAAAAATATCATCCTGACGTTATAATAGTTGTGGCTTACGGCAGAATATTACCAAAGTATGTTCTTGAATATCCAAAGTATGGTTGTATAAATGTTCATGCATCCCTGCTTCCTCGTCACAGAGGGGCCTGCCCTATAAATAAGGCAATAATGGAGGGTGACAAAGTCAGCGGTGTTACAACAATGCTTATGGCAGAAGGTCTTGACACCGGTGATATGCTGTTAAAGCAGGAAATTGAAATAACAGACACTATGACAGCAGGCGAGCTTCACGATACAATATGTGAAAAAAGTCCTGCAGTATTGCTTGAAACTTTGAAAAATATAGATACAATCGTTCCACAAAAGCAGTGTGAAGAATACGCAACCACAACAGGTATGCTAAACAAAGAAAACACCCGCATAGACTGGAGCAGAAGTGCGAAAGAAATTACCGATTTTGTTCGTGGCTTAAATCCTTTTCCGTCGGCACATACAAGCTATATGGATAAGGGAATTAAGGTTTATAAGGTTATTCCGTGCGACAAAAAAGGTAATCCCGGAGAGATAATACAAGCTGATAAACAGCTTGTGGTTGCTTGTGGCGACGGTGCTGTTATAATAGACGAGCTTCAGCTTGAATGTAAAAAACGTATGCGTGCAGAGGATTTGCTTCGCGGATTTAAAATGAATACCAAAGAGGTGTTAAAGTGACAGGCAGAGAAGCAGCCTTAAAGGCTCTTTATGATGTTGATAAAAATGATGCTTATTGTGATAAGGCGTTAAAAAAGATACTTGCGGAGGAGTCCTTGTCACAACAGGAAAAATCGCTTGCAACAGAGCTTGTGTATGGTGTTACAGACAAAAAACGCAGACTTGATTATATTATTTCAAGGTATAGCAAGCAAAAGCTGAAAAAAATTTCAGTATGGATAATTAACATTTTAAGAATGGGTATCTATCAATTACTGTTTTTGGATAAAATTCCCGAAAGTGCTGCAGTTAATGAAAGCGTTAAGCTTGCAAGGCGTTATGGTCACAGTGCCTCGGCAGGTTTTGTTAATGGGATTTTGCGAAATGTTGCACGTCAGGGTGATGTTGAATATTCTGATATGAGTATTTTTCATTCTGTTCCTGAATGGTTGGATGCAATGCTTAAAGAGCAGTACGGTGAAAAAACTGCATATGAAATATATGAAGCATTTTCAAAGCCGTCACCAACCACAATTCGTGTTAATACTTTAAAAACAGATGCGGATGAGCTGAAAGCTATACTTAACAAAGATAATATTGAAGTTAAAGCAACACAAGTAAGCAATATGCTTGAAATAAGCGGATTTGGTGACATATCAAAGCTTAAAGCATATAATGACGGATTGTTCACACCACAGGATATATCTGCATACTGCTCAGCAAATATGCTGGAAGCAAAATCAGGAGAAGTTATAATTGATGTTTGTGCTGCACCCGGTGGGAAAACAACTCAAATGGCGGAGGACAGCCAGAATAATGCAGATATTATTGCCTTTGATTTATATGAGCATAAAGTGGATATAATAAATAACAACTGCAGGCGTCTTGGTATAACCTGTGTTAAGGCTGAAGTGTGGGACAGTTGTGAAGTTAACGAAAAATATATTGGTGTTGCAGACAAGGTTATGGCAGATGTTCCGTGCAGTGGACTCGGCGTTATAGGTAAGAAATTTGATATTAAGTGGAAAAAATCGCCTGAAGATATTGAAGAAATAATCAAGGTGCAAAAACGCATATTAAACAATGCGGCAAAGTATTTAAAGCCTGACGGCATACTGGTGTATTCAACCTGTACTATCAATAAAAATGAAAACGAAAATATAACAAGAGAGTTTGCAGATAAAAACGGTTTTAATATAATTGATGAAAAACTGATTTTGCCGACAGATGGCGGTGACGGATTTTATATATGCAAGTTGAGGAGATAGTTTTATGGATAAAGAATTGATTGATAAAATAAATGCTCTTGCAAGAAAGCAAAGAGCAGAAGGCTTGACTGAAGAAGAAAGGCAACAACAGGCTGAGTTAAGAAAGCAATATCTTTCGGAGTTCCGTTCAAACTTCAGACAGATTCTTGATAATGTTGAGGTTGTTGACGGTGAGCCACAATGATAATTGATTTTCACACTCACGCATTTCCGGATGCTATTGCCGAAAAAACTATTGGCTTTCTTGCTGAAAAAGCAAGGCTGGAGCCTTTTTGCAACGGCACTGTTGATTGTTTAAGAAAATCTTCAAAAGAGGCAGGCATAGATTACAGCGTTGTTCTGCCAATAGCAACAAGAAGCGGTCAGGAGGAAACGATAAACAAATTTGCAGCTGAAATTAACAATACAGAGCGTATTATTTCTTTTGGTTCAATTCATCCTGATACCGTAAATTATAAAGAAGTGCTTGATAAAATAAAGTCAAGCGGACTTAAAGGGATAAAGCTTCATCCCGATTATCAGAATTTTTATATTGATGATGAAAAAACTTATCCTATGATTGAATATGCTGCAAAGCTTGGGCTTATAATTGTTTATCACGCAGGTCTTGACCTGGGATTTCGCGGACCTATTAAAAACACACCCGTTCGTGCAAGAAAAATGATAAAGGCTGTCGGTTATGATAAATTTGTTATGGCACATATGGGTGCCCATGCACTTTACGGTGATGTTATGGAATGCCTATGCGGACTTGATGTGTATTTTGATATAAGCTTTACAATGGGGAAAATTGAGGATGAAGGCTTTAAAGAAATAATATATTCTCACGGTGCAGACAGAATACTTTTTGGTACAGATAATCCGTGGGGCGGGCAAAAAGAAGATATAAAGTATTTTGAAAGCTTTGGTTTTCCTGAAACCATTAAGGATAAAATACTTTATAAAAACGCAGTTGAATTATTGCAAATATAATTTGGAGTGGTTTTGTGAGGTCAAAAAAGCTTATTACTCTTATGGTAATACTTATTGCATTCGCTTTGGGTTATTTTGAAAAAGATGAAATGGCGACAGTTTCGGATAATAAAGCGGAGGTTACATTTCTTGATGTTGGGCAGGGTGACTGTGCAATAATCAGACTAAACGAAAGCGGAGAGGTTATTCTTGTAGATACAGGTGAGACAGAATTTTTTGGGAGAGTAACATCATATCTTGACAGAAATAATATTGATACCATAAACCATCTTGTTGCAACGCACCCGCATTCAGACCATATAGGTTCGATGTGGAAGATAGTTGATAAATACAACATTGAAAATGTGTATATGCCAAGAGTGTCAAATAACACAAAGACTTTCGAGAGGTTACTAACCTCAATCAAAAATAAAGGGTTAAAGGCAACTGAAGCAAAAGCTGGTGTTACTTTGTCAGATGGTGAGGTTAAAGCGTATTTTGTTGCACCTGTGAGCGATGAGTATGAGGAGTTAAACGATTATTCGGCAGTGCTTAAAATAATCTGTGGCGATGTAGCATTTCTTTTTACAGGTGATGCAGAAAAGCTGTCTGAAAATGAAATATTGCAAAATGGTACAGATTTAAAGGCAGATGTGTTAAAGGTTGGGCACCACGGAAGTGACACAAGTTCAGGTGCTCAGTTCTTGCGAAACGTAATGCCTGATTATGCAATTATCAGTGCCGACGGCGAAAGCTATGGTCATCCGCACAAAGAGGTGCTTGACAGACTTATTAAAACAAATCCGAATATAGAAATACTTGGTACATATGAGTATGGTAATATAACCTTCACAACAGACGGAAAAGTTATAGAATATAAAGCAGACAGGTGATAAAAATGACAGTGATTATTGACAGAATAGAAGATGATTATGCTGTAGTTGAGCTTGAAAACGGTAAAACGGTACAAGTACCGGTTGAGCTTTTTGAAGATGTATGCGAAGGCAACGCATATGAAATTTCGATTGCTGAAAATCCGGTAGAACAAAAAGTAGAAAAATTAATGAATGAGGTTTTCGATGATTAATCTTAATGACTTAACTTATGACGAGCTTGAACAGGCGATTGTTTCGGCAGGAGAGGCAAAATTCCGCACGTTACAGATTTACAAATGGTTTGCGGCAGGCGTAACAGACTTTGAAGGAATGACCAATGTATCAAAGGCAACCAAAGCAAAGCTTGCTGAAAGCTATTCTGTTGCAAGTGTGAAGATTTATAAAAAATTCTGCTCTGCTATAGACGAAACGGTCAAATATCTGTTAAAATTAGGTGACGGAAGTATTGTTGAAAGTGTTGCAATGAAGTACAAGCATGGCATATCGCTATGTTTATCCACACAGTGTGGCTGTAATATGGGATGCAAATTCTGTGCCTCTACAATCGGAGGCAAAGACCGTGACCTTACTGCAGGCGAAATTCTCGGTCAGGCAGCAGTGCTTCAGGCAGACCTGGGAGAAAGAATTTCAAATATTGTACTTATGGGAATAGGCGAGCCACTTGATAATTATGATAACGTTATAAGATTTTTAAAAAATGTTAATGACGAGCGTGGAATGAATATAGGCTACAGACACATATCGCTTTCAACCTGCGGTCTTGTTGACAAAATCAATATGCTGGCTATTGAAAAAATGCCAATTACGCTTTCTGTTTCATTGCATGCACCTGATGATGAAACAAGAAACAAAATAATGCCTGTAAATAAGAAGTATAATGTTAAAAAGCTTATCGACAGCTGCAGGGATTACATTTCTGTAACAGGCAGAAGAATATCCTTTGAATATATATTAATTGACGGCGTTAATGATACTTATGAGCATGCGATAAAGCTTGCATCACTGTTAAAAGGGATGCTTAGCCACGTTAATCTTATTCCTGCCAACTTTGTGCCGGAAAGCGGACTTAAAAACAGTACCAAGGCTAATGTTCAGAAGTTTTTGAATACATTGGAAAGTAAGGGTGTGAATGCAACAATCAGAAGAACTCTCGGTTCTGATATTGAGGCTTCATGCGGACAGCTAAGGCGAAATGAAATGAATAGAGGACAGAACAATGAAAATTTATGGAATGACTGACAAAGGAATAGTTCGTGCAACCAATCAGGACAGCTTTTATATTGATAAAAGCGGGGAATGGTGCGTAATTGCAGATGGTATGGGCGGACACAACGGTGGTGAAACTGCAAGTGCAATGGCAGTGTCTGTTATTAAAGATGTTCTTGCAAAGAAAAACAATGATGTTGAGGATTCGTTAAGAACCGCTATTGTTAAAGCAAACAAAGCTGTTTTTGACAAGTCGAGAACAGAAACAGAATTGCTTGGTATGGGAACAACCGTTGTGCTTTTACGAATGGATAAAAACATAGCGTATATTGCACACGTTGGTGACAGCCGTGCTTATTACATAAGCGGTGAAAAAATAGTGCAGCTTACCCGTGACCATTCTATTGTGCAGACCTTGATTGAAAGCGGCACAATTACAAAAAAACAGGCGAAAGACCATCCGCAAAAAAATCTTATAACTCGTGCAGTTGGTACAGACCCGTTTGTGGAAATTGATATTAACCGCGTTATATGCACTAAGGGTGACCATATACTTATGTGTACTGACGGCTTATCCTCGTTCGTTGACGATAAAGACATACTAAGAATAGTAAAGCAAAATCCGAATGCTGCTGTGAATGACCTTGTTGAAGCTGCAAACAATGCAGGTGGCAAAGACAATATTACAGCGATTCTCATTAATCTGTAGGAGGTGCGGTTATGAATATTATAGGTAATTTACTGGGCGGAAGATATGAAATATTAAAAGAAATAGGCAGTGGAGGAATGGCACACGTTTATCTTGCACAGTGCAGGCTTTTAAACAGAAAGGTTGCTGTTAAGATTTTGCGTCCCGAGCTTGCAACAGATAAAGAGTTTTTAAAGCGTTTTGAAATTGAAGCACAGGCTGCTGCAGGACTGTCACATCCAAATATTGTAAGTATTTATGATGTAGGAACAGATGGTAATCTTAACTATATTATTATGGAATATGTTGAGGGAGTAACCCTGAAAGAATATATAGACGAGCAGAAAATACTACCGTGGCAGGAAGCATTGAATTATGCAGTTCAAATTTGTGAGGCATTAAAGCACGCTCATAAAAATGGAGTAGTGCATCGTGACATAAAGCCGCATAATATAATTATGACAAGCGAGGGTGTACTTAAGGTTACTGATTTTGGTATAGCTTGTGCAGCTACCAAAGCAACGGTTACAATAAGCGGCAATGCTATTGGCTCAGTGCATTATTTTTCACCCGAGCAGGCACGCGGTGGTATGACTGATGCAAAAAGTGATATTTACTCACTTGGTGTTGTAATGTATGAAATGCTGACGGGAAGATTGCCGTTTGATGGTGAGAGTCACGTATCAATTGCAATAAAGCACATTCAGGAAAAGCCCGTTTCTCCTAAAGAGTTTAATCTGGCAATTCCTTTGGCAGTTGAAGCCATAGTAATGAAGGCAATGGAAAAAATGCAGGAGAACAGATATGCATCAGCAGGTGCAATGCTTGCGGATTTGCATACTGCAGAGGTTGCACCAGACTTTTTGCCCGTCACTAAACCCAATAACGATGAGCTTGGAAAAACAGTCAAATTTAAAGAAACTGATGAAATTATCAATAAAGTAAGAGAGCTTGGTAAAAAGGAATACGAGGAAATAAAGAACCAGACTCCACCAAAGGAAACAAATGATAAAAAGACAATTATGTGGGCGGCAATTGTGTCTGCAGTTCTTGTAATAGCATTCATTGTTGGAATTGCTGCGTACTTTGGCGCTTTTGGCGGAGGCAACTCTGCTGAACAGCTTGTTCCTGATATTCTCGGCGAGAATTACGAAGAAGTAAAAGAAAAGTATGCAAAGGATAAGATTAACATTGTACTTATTCAGGAGGTTGACAGTACTGAGTTTGATGCAGGTGAAATTGTAACACAGGACCCTAAATCAGGCACACTCAGAAAAACGCCTTTTGACGTCAGCGTTACTGTAAGTAAAGGAACAAAAACGAGCAAGCTTTCAAACTATGAACGTCAGGAATACAACAACGTTGAATTTGAACTTAAAAACCTTGGCTTTGATGTGGTAAAAGAAGAGGAGTTCAGTGAAACAATTCCAAAGGAAACGGTTATACGAACAGAACCAAAATCAGGCACTGCTGTCGAAACAGGTAGTAAGATAACAGTTTATGTGAGTAAGGGTCCTGAGCTTGATATGATTCCGATGCCTTATCTTATAGATAAAAGCTATGCCGAAGCAAAAAAGATAATTGAGAATAACAATTTAAAGCTTGGTGAAACAGAACGTGCTGCAAGCTCTAAGCCAAACGGAACAGTTATAGGTCAGAGTATTGAGGCAGACACTGAAGTAGAAGAATATACAATGGTTGACCTTGTTATAAGTAACGGTATCAGCAATGAAACAACAGGCAAGAGTTATACCGTACAAGTTCCAGGTGACCGCGACAATACAAAAATTGTTGTCGTTCAGAATGGTTCTGTTATCCATAACGGACAACATAACAAAAGTGAGGGTCAGTTCACTGTAAATCTTACAGGCAGTGGTTCTGTGAAGGTAGAGATTTATTTCGATGATGTTCTGGCAAAACAGGAAACGGTACAGCTATGATGACAGGTACGATAATTAAAGGTATAGGCGGATTTTATTACGTAAAAACTGAAGACGGACGTGTTGCGGAGTGCCGTGCCAGAGGTAAGCTTCGCAAGCAGGGAATTACCCCTATGGTTGGTGACAGTGCAAATATTACTGTTGTGAATCAAAATCCGTATGAGGGTGCAATTGAAAGTATTAATGAAAGAAAGAACTATCTTGTAAGGCCGCCTGTTGCAAATATAGAATGTGTTGCAGTTGTGGTTGCTGCTGCAAGCCCTGCACCTGATAAGTTTCTTGTTGATAAGCTTTTGGTTTGTGCTGAAAAGTTTAAGCTTGAGGTTGTTATAGTTATCAATAAAACAGATTTGTCCGACGGTAACGATATTGCTGAAACATATAATAAATGCGGTTATGACGTTATTCACGTATGTGCTGTCACAGGCGACGGAATAGATTCATTAAAGCAACGTGTTAAAGGTAAAATCACTGCGTTTGCTGGCAATTCCGGCGTAGGAAAATCCAGTATATTAAAGCACTTTGGCTTTGAACTTGAAACAGGTGATGTCAGCAAAATAGAACGCGGAAGGCATACCACACGTCACGTTGAGCTTTTTGCAACCGAAAACGATGGGTATGTTATTGATACACCGGGCTTTAGCTTGCTTGAAATAGCAAATGTTAAAGCTGACGAGCTAAGAGAGTATTTTCTTGAATTTAAGGAATACAACGACAAATGCCGATTTGGCGGATGTAGTCACTTTGGTACAAAGGAAAGTGACTGTGCGGTAGTGCAAGCCGTTAAAGACGGACGTATCCCCATAAGCAGATATGAAAATTACACAACGCTGTACGGCGTTTTAAAGGAGATAAAGGATTATGATTAAGTTATCACCGTCACTTTTGTCGGTTGATTTTTCAAGAATAGGAGAGCAGGTTGCGAATGTTGAGCCTTATGTTGATTATTTGCACCTTGATGTTATGGATGGGCATTTTGTGCCGAACATCAGCTTTGGTTTGCCTGTTATAAAAAGCTTGCGAAAAAGCAGTAATCTGGTTTTCGATACACATCTTATGATTGAAAAACCATCAAAATATATTGAGGTCTTTGCAAATGCGGGGAGTGATATTATTACAATACACGTTGAAGCACCTGATGATATATACGAGTGCTTGAAGCTTATTAAAAAGCTTGGTAAAAAAAGCGGTCTTGCACTTAATCCCGATACCTCGCCAAGTATTCTTGAAAAGTATCTCGATGTAACTGATATGGTGCTGCAAATGACAGTGTTTCCGGGCTTTGGTGGTCAGGGGATGGTTACTTCTGCATTAGAACATCTGCCTGTTATCAGACAAATGATTGGTGAAAAAGACTTAGAGGTAGACGGTGGCATATACATAAATAATGTTTCTGAGGTTGTTTCAAGAGGTGCAAATGTGATAGTAAGCGGTACAGGTGTTTTTGGGGCGGATGACCCCAAAAAAGCCGCTGTTTTAATGAAAAAGGCTTGTGAGGAGGTTAATATATGAGCAGACGTGCATTTATATATGCGGCCGGCTCATATACTTATGATGATGTATCATTATACTCGAGGATAAAATATAATGATAACGACCTTATAATATGTGCTGACGGAGGATACAACCTTATCAATGAGGTTGGTATTAAGCCGCACGTTATAATAGGTGATATGGATTCTGTTACAGGCAGGCTGCCTTCTGATGTTAAAATATACACCTATCCTACCAAAAAAGACAAAACTGATTTACATATATGCGTTGATTTTGCAATACAACACGGATGTGACCAGATAATACTTCTTGGAGCATTGGGCGGAAGAATGTCACACACTCTCGGTTCTGTTATAATCCTTGAATACATTAACAACAATAATGCTTCAGGGATGATACTTACGGCGGATATGCGCATATGCCTTGTGTCAGACAGTATCACAATAAAAAAAGAAAACTACAATTCGCTTTCTATAATTCCTTTAACCTGTGTGGCAGAGGGGGTTACAACAAGCGGTCTTGTATATCCGCTTGATAATGCGTTGCTTAAGCGTGAAAACAATCTCGGAATAAGCAATGAATTTGAAGATGCTGTTGCAACAATTTCAGTAAAAAAGGGTTTGTTGCTTATAGTATGTGAGGATTTAAGAGCATTTTAAAAAAATAATGATAAAAATATTGACCTTTTATTTTTGTTGTAGTATAATAATTAGAAAAGTATGTTATAAATTTAACAAGGGGGATATATATGAATAGAGTATACAATTTCTCAGCAGGCCCTTCAATGTTGCCTGAATCAGCTTTGAAAAAGGCTGCAGACGAAATGCTTTGCTATGGAAATTCAGGAATGGGCGTTATGGAGATGTGCCATCGTTCAAAGGATTATGAAGCAATTATCAACGATGCAGAAGCATTATTAAGAGAGCTTATGAACATTCCTGAGAATTATAAGGTGTTGTTCTTGCAGGGCGGTGCTTCAAGCCAGTTTGCTATGGTTCCGCTGAATTTGATGAAGAAAACAGGTAAGGCTGACTTTGTTATCACAGGTCAGTGGTCAAAGAAAGCAATTCAGGAAGCAAGCCGTTACGGTGAGGCTGTAAAGATTGCTTCAAGTGAAGATGCAGTGTTTAATTACATACCAAAGCTTGATAAATCAACATTCTCAAAGGATGCATCATATTTCCACATCACTTTAAATAACACAATTTATGGTACAAGATATACCAGCCTTCCGGACACAGGCGATGTTCCGTTGGTAGCAGATATGTCATCTAATATTCTTTCAGAGGTTGTTGACGTATCAAAGTTTGGCTTAATTTATGCCGGTGCACAGAAGAATATGGGCCCTGCAGGATTGACAGTTGTAATCATTCGTGAAGACTTAATCGGTGACCCGATGGATATTACTCCAACAATGTTCAACTATGAAATCCATGCTAAAAACGGTTCAATGTACAACACACCTCCAACATATTCAATCTATATGATGAAGCTTGTTTTAGAGTGGGTTAAAGAGCAGGGTGGCGTTGCTGCAATGCAGAAAATTAATGAAGAAAAGGCTGCAATTCTTTACGATTTCCTTGACAATTCAGAATTATTCAAGGGTACAGTTGTTAAAGAAGACCGTTCTTTAATGAACGTTCCTTTTGTAACAGGTAACGAAGAGCTTGATGCTAAATTTGTTAAAGAAGCAAAAGAAGCAGGCTTTGTTAACCTTAAAGGTCACAGAACAGTTGGCGGTATGAGAGCTAGTATCTATAACGCTATGCCTGTTGAAGGTGTTAAGGCTCTGGTTGAATTTATGAAGAAATTTGAAGCTGAAAACAAATAAGTTTTAAAGGGAGATTTTACAATGTATAATATTCAAACCTTAAATAAAATTTCAAAAATCGGTTTGGGACAGTTAAGCCCTGAAAAGTATGTTTGTGCTGATGAAATGGCTAATCCTGATGCGATAATTTTAAGAAGCTTCTCAATGCACGATATGGAGCTTCCGGATAGTCTTTTGGCTGTTGCAAGAGCAGGTGCAGGCGTTAACAATATTCCGATTGACAAATGCAGTGAAAAGGGTATTGTTGTATTCAACACTCCCGGTGCAAATGCAAATGCAGTTAAAGAGCTTGTTATCGGCTCATTGTTCCTTGCATCAAGAAAAGTAGTTGCAGGTATTGATTGGGTTAAAGGTCAGAAGGATGCAGGTGATACGCTTTCAAAGGTTGTAGAAAAAGGTAAATCAGCTTTTGCAGGTCCTGAAATTATGGGCAAAAAGCTTGGTGTTATCGGTCTTGGTGCTATCGGCGTTATGGTATGTAATGCAGCTGCTGCACTGGGTATGGAGGTTATTGGTTACGACCCATACATTTCAGTAGAACACGCATGGAAGCTATCAAGAGCAGTTGAAAGAGCTGCCACATTAAAGGAAATATATGATTCTTGCGATTATATTACACTTCACTTACCGCTTACTCCTGATACAAAGGGTATGATTGGTGAAGAAACTATCGCGTCAATGAAAGATGGCGTTAGAATTCTTAACTTCTCTCGCGGTGATTTAGTTGATTCTGTTGCACTTATAAATGCTGTTAACAGTGGCAAGGTTGCAAGCTACATCACAGACTTCCCAACAGCAGAAATGCTTGAAATTGAGAATATCGTTCCAATGCCTCATCTTGGTGCTTCAACACCTGAAAGTGAAGAGAATTGTGCTTATATGGCTGCGAATGAATTAAAGCAGTATCTTGAGTTTGGTAACATTGTTAATTCTGTTAACTTCCCCAACTGCACAATGAATATGGAAACAAAGTACCGTGTTTGCATTATCCACAAAAATATTCCTAATATGTTGGGTCAGGTAAGCACAGTATTTGCTGATGCGGGTCTGAATATTGTTCATATGATTAACAAGAGTAAGGGCGACAATGCTTATACAATGGTTGATGTTGACGAGGCTTGCGAAGGCGTGGTTGATAAAATCAGAGGTATTGACGGAATTCTTTCAATCCGTGTAATAAGATAGTTTAGAGTTAAAATGCGGCAATGATTTGCCGCATTTTTTGCAGGTGATATTATGACTAAATATTTTAAACAAATTATGGATATACTAAATAACGAATATTCTGATGCGGATTGTACACTTGATTATAAAGATCCGCTTGAATTGATGATTGCAACAATTCTTGCGGCTCAGTGTACTGATGCACGTGTTAATATTGTTATGAAGGAGCTTACAGTTAAGTATCCTGATGTTTATGCATACGCAAATGCTGATTTTGAAGAGCTTATGCAGGATATCCATTCAACGGGGTTTTATAAGAATAAAGCAAAAAACATAATTGCTGCTTGCAAAAGAATCATCAGTGATTATAATGGAAAGGTTCCGCAAACGATGGAGGAACTTCTTACTCTGGCAGGAGTTGGCAGAAAAACTGCTAATCTGCTTTTGGGCGATGCCTTTGGTGTTCCCGGAATAGTTGTTGATACTCATGCCGGCAGGCTTTCACGCCGTATGGGGTTAACTAAGGCAACTGACCCATATAAGGTAGAGCTTGATTTGTTAAAAATTGTTCCAAAGGAATATCAGACCAAATTCTGCCACCAGCTTGTGTATCACGGCAGAAAGTATTGCAAATCCCAACGCCCTGATTGCGAAAACTGCCCACTTGGCGAAGTATGTAAGAAAATAATGTGATTTTTAACCTCTTTTGAAATATTACATATAATAAATATGAAATATTTTAATGGAGGTTTTTTGTATGGGTAATATTAATTATTTCGTAAACTCAAACAGTTCAAAAGGCTTTGTTAGCTTTTTAAACTCAAATACTGATGGTATTAAGAATATTATTAATTTAAGCAGTTATCCCTCGCTTGCGGCAGAGGATATAATAAAAAGTGTAATAAAAAGAGCAGAAGCTGCAGAAATATCAGCAGAGGTAATACATAACTGCCTCGATAACAGTATTGAAGGTGTTATAATTCGTGATTTGAGTGTTTGCGTAATTAACTGCCCTGTTTATTATAATGATTGCTTTTCGGTAAGCAGACTTGAAAACGAGCCACTGTTAAAGCGGTGCCGTGCATCACTTGATAATGCATATAAGTGCTTTGCTGATGCATTGTCAGTTCACGATGAATGGGAAAGAATATATATTGATAATATTGACTTTTCAAAGCTTGACGTTCTTACAGAAGAGTTTTGCGAAAAGCTTGTTGGTAAAGTTCGTTTTGATAAAAACGGGATTTTGAAGGATAGGTTTTTTGGTGCAGCAACGGTAAACGGCTCTGTTGATTATATCGAGAATATCACACATGACGTTAAAAAACGTTATTTTATAAAGGGCAGACCCGGCAGCGGAAAATCTACAATGCTTAAAAAGCTTTCTGCAAAGGCTATTGATAACGGTTGTGATGTTGATGTTTATCACTGTGCCTTTGACCCCGCAAGCCTTGATATGATTATTATAAGGGAGCTTGATGTTTGCGTGTTTGACAGCACTGCTCCGCACGAATATTTTCCGTCACGTGATAGTGACGAGATAATTGATGTTTATGGTGCGGCGATAAATCCTGATACTGATGAAAAGTATAAAAAACAGCTTGATGATGTTTCGGTTCAGTATAAGTCACATATTTTAACGGCAACAAAATATCTTTGTGATGCAAACAGTTGTTGTGAAAAAATAAACAGAAAATATCTTGATAGGCTTGATTACAAAGAGCTTGAAAATGTGAAAAAGCTTGTTATAAAAAAATGCTTTGGCGAAATATAAAATTAATTTGACTGTATGAAAAAATTGTGATAATATTTATATACGAGGTGACAAAAGATGAAAATAGCTTTAATTGCTCATGACAAAAAGAAGGAAGAGATTATTCAGCTTGCAAAGAAGTTTAAAGACACACTTGCACAGCACGAGTTATACGCAACAGGTACAACAGGAACTATGATTATGGGGGAAACTAAGCTTGAAATACACCGCCTTAAAAGCGGGCCGCTTGGCGGTGACCAGCAGATTGGTGCTATGCTTGCCGACGGCGAGCTTGACCTTATTATATTTTTGCGTGATCCGCTTACTGCTCAACCACACGAGCCTGATGTGTCGGCACTTTTAAGACTGTGCGATGTTCAGAAAATTCCGCTTGCTACAAATGAAAGCAGTGCATACATAATGCTTGAGGCTTTAAAGTGCGATATGTTTTTGAATGCAATAATTAAGTAATATAAAAATGGCAGTCTCTATAAAAGACACTGCCATTTTTAAAAAAGTTTTAGAATGTAATTATCTCTGTACTCGTCCTGTGCCGTCGCCGCCCATTAGAGCTTTAACTTCACTAACTGTAACTTCATTTAAATCACCCTCGATTGAGTGCTTTAAGCAAGAAGCGGCAACAGCAAATTCAATAATATCCTGATCGCTGTAGCCTTCTGAAATAGCATAAATCAAACCGCCGCCAAATGAATCGCCACCGCCAACACGGTCAACAATCTGCATTGTGTATGATTTTGAGAAATAGTACTGACCATTTCTGTAAAGCATTGCTGCCCAGTTATTAACTGATGCTGATATACTTGAACGAAGTGTGATTGCAACAGTTGGAATATCAAATGTTTCTGAAAGCTTTTTAGCAACATCCTTGTATCCCTCGTGTGAAAGCTCACCTGATGTAACGTCTGTGTTTGCAGCTTTGATGCCAAAGACCTTTTCGGCATCCTCTTCGTTTGCAATAAGAACATCAACATACTTCATAAGCTCGCCCATAACCTTGCCTGCTTTTTCTGTTGTCCATAGCTTTTTGCGGAAGTTTAAGTCACAGCTTACTGTAACGCCTGCTTCTTTTGCAGCCTTACAAGCATCAAGTGTGATAGCAGCACATTCATCGCTAAGAGCGGGAGTGATACCTGTGAAATGGAACCAGCAAGCTCCGTCAAAAATTTTCTTCCAGTCAAAATCAGCTTTTTCCGCTGTTGAAATTGAAGAATATTTTCTGTCATATGTAACCTTTGAAGGTCTTTGTGATGCACCCTTTTCGCAGTAGTATGTACCGATTCTTTCGCCACCAAAAGCTACGTTTGATACATCAACGCCGTGAGCCTTAAGTGTTCTTAAAGCTGCCTCTGAAATGTCGTTATCGGGAAGCTTTGTTACGAAAGCTGCATCCTTGCCATAGTTTGCAAGTGAAACAGCAACATTTGCTTCGCCACCGCCGTAAGTAATTTCAAACATATTTGTCTGAACAATTCTTTTGAAGTCTACAGGACTGATTCTTGCCATAATTTCGCCGAATGTTACAAATTTCATTGTTTTTACCTCCTGTTAATAAGATACAAAATAACTGCAAAGTTAAACACAACTGCAATAGGAATAAGTATTGCAAATTTATTGTGCTTTGTTTTGTGGTGAAAAACACGCATTCCTGTAAGAGCACCAACTCCGCCCATTAAAAAAGCAGAAAGAATAAGTGTTTTTTCACTGATTCGCCAACGGCCTTTTATGGCACGCCATTTATCTATGCCATACATTGCAAAAGTTATTAAGTTCCATATTATTAAAATAATAATTGTTTTCATAATTATATCACATCTGTTTTTATATTCAATATCAAAGTAACATTTGCAATCAAATTGATAATATTTGCATAAAATACTTTGTTCTGCTTGGTTTTACTGCCAAAGGTGAAAGGTTTTCACATACTGAGGTAATACCTTGTATTACAAGAACAGGCTTGATGTTAAACGTATTTCCTGCAGATAAAATCATTTTTAACTTAACAACGTTGCCGTTGATTTCTATAATTTTGTAATCAAATATATGTTCTTTTATATTTACCTGTTTTATTTGTTTTTTGCTTTTTTTATCCACCATAATTTCAGGCATTTCAAGTGCTTTTAAAAGCTCTGCTTCATCAATTGGATTTTCATTTATAATTTCAATAATGTACTCGGCTTTTTCTATTTCCGGCATTTTTGTGTCCGTGATTTCAGCACTTACAACCTCAAGAGAATCTGGTGCTGTGTGGCTGTTGAAATCGCTTATGAATTTTGCAATGTCAGGTTCTTCGGTAATGCCGATATCCACCATTTCGCAATCGCTTGTAACACCAACACCTGTTGGCAGAATAAATGTCATCACAGGGTGAGGGTTAAAGCCTTCTGAATATTTAAGAGGGAAATCAATACGACGTAATACTCTAGAAAAGGTACGCAATATATCCAGATGCCCTACGTAACGTAAGCCTTCACATTTTTTGAATACAACTCTTAACTTACTCAAAGCAAATACCTCCTCCGAAAGAATTAGCACCACAGCCTGAACAATGCTCGCCACAACGTGCAGTTGTTTCGGCTTTTTTTGCTTTTTCGCTTTCACGTTTCAAAAAGCTTTGGGTAACTCCTGCGTTTATATGAGACCACGGCAAAACCTCGTCATAGTCACGTCTTCTTGTTACATAGAAATCAGGGTTAATATCACAGGCTTTAAATACGTTCATCCAACGCTCAAAGTCAAAAAACTCGCTCCAACCGTCAAATTTGCAGCCTGCCTTGTGTGCTTCAATTAAAACCTTGTTAAGCCTTCTGTCACCGCGTGCAAAAACTGCTTCCATATAGCTTAAATCTGCATCGTGCCAGTTGTACTTTACATAACGTTGTTTAATAGAAGTCTGCAAAATACGTTGCTTTCTTTCAAGCTCAGCAATAGAATCCATAGGCTCCCACTGAAATGGAGTGTGAGGCTTTGGAACAAAGCAGGATGTACTTACTGTAACTGTAAGTCCCCTTGCACGGCTTTCTTTCGGCACTTTGAAATATTGGTCGCCAACAAGTGTTGCAAGATTTGCAATGCCCATTACATCCTCGTCGGTTTCAGTAGGCAAGCCCATCATAAAGTATAGCTTAACACTGTTGTAACCACCGCTGAAGGCTGTGTAGGTTGAGTTTGAAATATCATCCTCAGTAATGTTTTTATTTATAACATCACGCAATCGCTGAGTACCTGCCTCGGGTGCAAATGTTAACCCTGCTTTTCGTATTCTTTCCATCAGTGCAAGAGAAAAGTTGTCAATTCTAAGAGATGGAACAGATAAATTAACGTGCTTTGGTGCAGTCATTTCGATAAGACCGTCTGTAAGCTCTTTTAGTCCTGTGTAGTCCGAAGTCGAAAGTGAGGTTAATGACATTTCCTCGTAACCGGTGTTTTTAATAAGCTTCTCGGCGTGTTCCATAAGCTTTTGCGGACTTTTTTGTCTTACGGGTCGGTATATCATACCTGCCTGACAGAAGCGGCAACCACGTGTACAGCCACGGAAAACCTCCAGCATAATTCTGTCGTGAACTATATCAATATTCGGAACAATAAAGTTGTCAGGATAATAAACGTTATCCATATCCTTTATTATTCTTTTGGTGATTTCTTTTTTTGCATTTTCGTTATTGGGTGTAATTGATTTAACAGTGTTGTCATCATTGTACTCAACATCGTAAAACATTGGCACATATATGCCGTCAAGACAAGCGATTTGTTCAAAGAATTTAATTCTCTTTTCACCTGATTTTTTCCAGTTGGCATATATGTCAATAACCTCGTTCATAATTTCTTCGCCTTCACCCATCATAAAGAAATCAACGATTTCAGCAAGAGGCTCAGGATTGTATGCACAAGGTCCGCCTGCACAAACAATGGGGTCATCCTCGCCACGCTGTGCAGTTGTAAGAGGAACACCGCCCAAATCAAGCATATTTACTATGTTTGTAAAGCTCATTTCGTACTGCAGTGTAAATCCTATAATATCAAATTTATTAAGCGGAGTTTTTGTTTCAAGTGAAAACAGAGGAAGATGATTGTCACGCATTAACTGCTCCATATCCTTCCACGGAGCAAAAAAGCGTTCGCAGTATGCATCGTCACGGTTGTTGATTACCCCATACAGTATTTTCATACCGAGATGGCTCATACCAACCTCATAAGTGTCGGGAAAACAAAAGCCGAAACGCACATCAACCTCATCGGGATTTTTGCTGACCATACCCCATTCGTTACCGGTGTAACGGGCAGGGCGTTCAACTTTATCTAAAAGTATATCTAAATTCATATGCTCATTCCTTTCCAATATAATTATACTACATATTTTAAGAATTGGCAACATATTTTGTGGACTTGCTTAATATAAATGTAATGGAAGGGGATGCATATGAGAACAAGAAACAGGCATAAACAGCCGTTAAAAAAGAAAGACTTTAAATCGGTGATACTGAATCAAAGCATTTTTTGCATAATACTTATTATATCTGTTATATGCATAAATTCAACAAATGCAAATAAAACCAATGTATTTATTCAAAATGTCAAGTACAGCTTAAACACTTCAATTGATTACAAAATGACTGTGCAAAATATCAAAAATATGCTTAACAGGATTTTTAACGAAAGGGAAAATAATGATGATAATGAAGAAACTGAACAACCCGTTACGCCCGTTGACACCGGGGAAACACCTTGAAATTCATATCTCAACAGTCGTTTTGTTTTGCATTGCACTTGTGCTTGATTTTGCAATTGACCTTGCAGTTACATATATGATTGTCCTTTTACACGAGCTTGCTCATTTTTGTGTAGCAAAAAAGCTTGGTGTTCCGGGGGATAAGCTTGTTATAATGCCGTTTGGTGTTACAATGAGAATAAAAACAACAGCAATCGGCTCGCCTGAGGATGAAATCAAAATTGCTGTTGCAGGGCCTATGAGTAACGTTGTTATGGCTTTTTGTGCAATTGCTTTGCACAGTGCAGACTTGCTTGATACATATTGGGCAAATTATCTTACGGCTCTTAACTGCGGAATTGCATTGATGAACATTGTTCCGGCACTGCCACTTGATGGCGGGCGTATGCTTAAAGCGTATCTCACACTAAGGCAGGGGTATATTAAGGCATATAATCTCACTATGTTTATTACAAGAATCACTGCAGTGGCTCTGATTATTCTCGGAATTGTATTAGTTTTTATCACTCGTTTTAATTTTTCTTTTATTATGATAGGGGCATTTCTTGTTGCCAATACCGTAAGCGAACAGCGTGGTAAAAGTCTTATCCTTATGCGTGAAATATTGTACAGCCGTCAGAAGCTTGAGGAAATCGGTGCAGAAAACAGCGGAGTTATAACTATGATGGCTGATGCACCTGCACGCAAGGCACTTAAAATTCTTGCTTACAATAAATATTACACAGTAAATATTGTTGACAATAATATGGAAATTATTGGTACGGTAACAGAAACAAGGCTTATACAAAGGCTTATAGATAAAGGGATAAAAATTACTGCAAGAGAGTTGTTGTGATTGACTTTGCCTTTGGTTTGTGGTAATATAAGGCAAAGGAGTGTTTAAAATGAAACTTGATGCTTTAATTCCATTGCTTGACGGTATGGTAGATGGGAAAAAGCTTGCCGGCTCAAGCTGTGTGGTATATTATAAGAATGAAAAGGTGTTTGAACACAGTACGGGGTATGCAGACTGGGAAAATAAAATCCCCATGAATGGGGACGAACAATATTTTATTTATTCAATGACAAAGCCTGTTACGTGTACTGCTGCAATGCAGCTTTATGAAAAGGGCAAGTTTTTGCTGTCTGACCCTGTTTATGATTACATACCTGAATTCAAGGATATGACAGTTAAAACACCAAACGGCATCGAAAAATGCGATGTGCCTATTACCATTGAGGATTTGTTCACTATGTCTTCAGGTCTTAATTACGATTTAAACTCTGATGCTATAAAACAAGCACAAAAGGACACAGGCGGAAAGCTTACATCAGTTGAACTTGCACGTGCGATAGCAACTCAGCCACTAGATTTTGTTCCCAAAACACGCTGGCAATACTCTTTGAGCCACGATGTTATAGCGGCTATCGTTGAAGTTATAACTGGTGAACGTTTTGGCGAATATATGAGAAAAAATATTTTTGAGCCTGTTGGAATGAAACGTACTGGCTTTGATGAAACTAAGTTTGATATGAATTCATTTGCAAAGCAGTATGCCTATAATGCAGAAACAGACAGCCTTGAGCCACGTAAATTAAGAACTGCATATAAGCTTGGAAGTGAACACGATTGTGGTGGAGCTGGCCTTATAAGCTGTGTTGAAGACTATGGCTTGTTTGTGAAAGCTATGGCTAATAATGGTATATGCGATAACGGAGAACGAATTATTTCACGCAATACCATAGATTTAATGAGAACTAATTTTCTTGATGAAAACAGGCTTAAGGATTTCGGGGATTTTTATTCGAAATATGGATATGGGTACGGACTTGGAGTTCGTACAATGATTGACCGCGTAAAGGGCGGTGCTAACGGCAGTCTTGGTGAATTTGGCTGGGACGGTGCCGCAGGCTCTTACGGACTTATGGATCCCGATGCAGGTGTTGCAATTGCGTATACTCAGCACGTGCTTGGGGCTATACCTGTTGATATGCACAGAAGAATGAAAAGCATCATATATTCAAATATATAATTATTTTATAAGCAAACCCTCTCGTACAGCGCGGAAAATCCGCTTGCGTACGTCAGGGTTTTCTTTTTCCAGATTATTAAGTAAATCTTTAACATATTGGCGTTTGGTAAAACCGTCGGCAGGACAGGGATTGTGTATAATAGGAAGATTTTCCCTTTTTGCAAATGCAGTAATATCCTTTTCTTCAATATATATCATTGGTCTTATTACAGTAACACCAACTCTGTCAAGAAAACATTTTGCATCAAAGCAGCTTAGGCGTGCTTCGAAAATCAAAGACATATAAAAGGTTTCTATGCAGTCGTCAAAATGATGCCCAAGTGCAACCTTGTTGCAACCACACTGAACTGCAAGCTCGTTTAATGCACCACGACGCATTTTCGCACAAAGCGAGCAGGGGTTGCTTTCTTTTCTTATGTCAAAAACAACCTCGGCTATATCAGTCTTTTTAATTATACACTCAACGTTTATATCACGGCAAAACTGCTCAAAAGGAGAAGTATCTGTTCCATTAAAGCCCAAATCAAGCATAAGTGCCTTTATTTCAAATTTCTGAGGCAGATAAACACGCATTGCGGCAAGCACGCGTAACAGTGCCATACTGTCTTTTCCGCCTGAAACGCCAACGGCTATAACATCACCGTCTTCTATCATATTAAAATCTGTTAATGCGCGTCTGACCGCACTTTGCATTTTTCTCAAAATAATCCCTCTTTGATAACAATTTTTTAACAGTATAACATACAAAAAGTAAAAATCGAAATTGAGTAAAACAGAGAAAAACAGAGAAAAAACGAGCAAAACAGAGGTTGAAAAATATAAATTATTTTTTTGAGAAAAATGCTTGACAATGGTAAAAAGTTGTGTTAGAATATGCAAAGATGTCAAAAGACGAAAGTCTTTTAACTTCGGCAGTAATAAGGGAGGTAAAATAATGAGCACATACATGGCAAAAGCTAATGAGCTTGAAAAACAATGGTATGTAATAGATGCAACAGATAAGCCTTTGGGTAGAGTTGCAACTGTTGCTGCAAGTATTTTAAGAGGTAAACATAAGCCAACATTTACTCCTCATGCAGATTGCGGAGAATATGTTATCATTATCAATGCAGATAAAGCAGTATTGACAGGTAATAAACTACAGCAGAAAATGTGGTACCACTACACAGGCTGGGTTGGCGGAATGAAAGCCGTAAAGTACAGTGAATTAATGGCAACCCGTTCAGACAAAGCTATGGAATTAGCTGTTTGGGGTATGCTTCCGCACAACACACTTGGCAGAGCTGCTATGAAGAGACTTCATATCTACAAGGGTGCTGAACACAAGCATGCAGCTCAAAACCCGGTAAACTGGGACAGAGAAATTAAGTAAGAAAGGTGATATAAATGGCTGGTACATCATTTTACGGTACAGGAAGAAGAAAAAAATCAATAGCAAGAGTACGCCTTGTTCCCGGAACCGGCGTAATCACAATCAATAAACGTGATATCGACGATTACTTTGGTCTAGAAACATTAAAGCTAATCGTTCGTCAGCCACTTGAGGCAATTGATGCAAGTGGTAAGTTTGACGTTATTGCAAACGTTACAGGCGGCGGTGTTACAGGTCAGGCTGGTGCTATCAGACACGGTATTGCAAGAGCATTACTAGAGGCTGATGCTGAAAACAGACCTGCACTTAAGAAGGCTGGTTACTTAACACGTGATCCTCGTATGAAGGAACGTAAGAAGTACGGTTTGAAGGCTGCTCGTCGTGCACCACAGTTCTCAAAGAGATAATTACTTTTCTTTTTGGAATTGCGAAAAAATTATTCAAAAAATATTTGTCCAATTAGTTCATATTTATGAATTAATTGGATATAATATTAATACGGACAATGTGTCCGAAAAAAGCGGTGTAGGTTTGAAGTTTTAGGATTTACACCCGAAAAATTTAGGAGGTTATCATGCGACTGATAGACAAAGTCGTAAACAGATACTCCGCATGGCGTTTAACTGCATTTGTTCTTGTTGCAGTTGTCATGGTGACGCAGTTTGTCACTGGAGTGGTTTACGCAATGTCAAAACAGGTTAGCATCGTTGACAGTCTTAACGAACAAATTAATATTGAGACTTATGCAAGCAACGTAGCCGATGTTTTGGCTCAAAAGGGAATTACCCTTGAGGATGGAGATGAGGTTACACCCGGTCTTGGCGACAGAGTTTGTGACGGCGGTGTGATTACTATTTCCAGAGCAAAGAGTATTACGCTGATTGACGGCGATAATTCCTTTGAGAAACGAACTGCAAAGAAAACTGTAAAAGAGGTTTTTGAACAGTTTGTCGGTGACAAAGAAAACGGCACAGTAGTCAATGCCGATTTGGATGACGAAGTGTACGAAGGTATGGTTATAGAAATTGCATATCTTTCAGAAGAGCTTTTGTGTGTTGAAACACAAACAGCCTTCAAAACAGTAAGAAATGCTACCTCAAGGCTTTCTTCAGGTGTTACCGAGATTAAGCAGGAGGGGCAAAACGGATTAACAAAAGACACATATAAGGTGTATTACTTAAACGGTGAAGAGTATTCCCGTGAGTTAATCAAAAGAGTTGTTGAAAAACAGCCTGTTGATGAAATTGTAGAGTATGGTGCATCAGCAGGGCAGCTTACTTACCAGAGTGGTTCAATTGTATCACGTTCAGGTGGTGAGTTCAGATACAGATCATACATTGACGTTAGTGCAACAGCTTATGATTTAAGCTATGAAAGCTGTGGTAAAAATCCCGGTGACAGAGGATATGGTATTACAGCATCCGGTATGAGAGCACAGTATGGCGTTGTTGCCGTTGACCCAAGAGTTATTCCTTTAGGAACACGATTGTATATTGAAGCAGTTGACGGTTCATGGGTTTATGGTAATGCTATTGCCGGCGATACAGGTGGTGCTATTAAGGGTAACAAGATTGACTTGTTCTTTAATACACGTCAGGAATGTATGAATTTCGGCAGAAGAACAGCTCGTGTATACATTTTAGAGTAATTAAAAATAACAGGTATATCGTTTTCGATGTACCTGTTATTTCTTTTTTGGTGATTCATCAAATTTTTTAATGTACGCTCTGTAAAATGATGAGTAATCATTAAAGCCGCAGGCGTAACACGCCTTTGTTGGAGTAATGCCTGAGTAAATCATTTCGCGGGCTGTGAGTAGTCTTTTTGATGTAACATATTGCCAGACGCTTGAGCCTGTTGCAGATTTGAAAATCTTACAAAGCTGGGATTTGCTTATATAATGCTTTTCACATATTCCGTCAAGCGTAAGATTTGAGTAAAGATTCTGATTGATATCATTAATAATTCTGTATACAGGTGTGTCAGTATTTATGTATCCATTATTTTGCTTTTTCTCAAAAAGCGGTTTTATTTCCAAAAGCAAAAGGATTAAGTTTGAAATTATATTAAGTCTTTTTTCCGATGTATCTCTTAACAGATTGCTTGTTATTGAATTGTAAGCATCGCAATCAAATTCTGATTTGTGATATACGTTGAACATTCCGGCTTCGCGATTGGTATATGGCTGCATAAGAACATTGCCTCTGTCAACAGAAGAAAATAAAGATTCACGAAAGTGCAGTGCAAAACGTTCATAAGGGTAATTACTGTCTATTTCAATATAGTGCGACTCGGCACGCCTGAACAGCACAATGTCACCAGGAGTCATTGAATAGCTTGAGCCTTCAACGTGGAATGTACCCTTACCACTAATAAAAATACATAGTTCGGCATAGTCGTGCTGATGTGTTATAAAATCCTCTGGTTTTGGTTTGTAATCACAAGTGTGATGACAGTAAATTTCATCATCCTTATATAATACTATTTCTGACATAAATATCACCAATTAAATATTATCATATAATAAGAATTTTTGCAATGTATTTTTATAATTTTTACAATTCATTGTAATAATTCTTTTTGTATAATTGATATATAAGGAGGGATAGATATGAAGCTGACTTTCAGGTGGTATGGTCAGGATGATCCTGTAACACCGGAAAAGATTTCTCAGATTCCTACAATGACGGGTGTGGTGTCTGCGGTTTATGACGTTAAGCCCGGTGGAATATGGAGCAATGAGAGTATTAACAGAATTAAGGAAGCCGCAAACAAACACAATCTTGCGTTTGAGGTTGTTGAAAGTGTTCCTGTGCCTGAAGATATTAAACTCGGCAATGAAAAAGCACCTGAGCTTATAGAAAATTATTGTGAAAATATAAGACGGCTTGGTAAAGCAGGAGTAAAATGTATTTGTTATAATTTTATGCCTGTTTTTGATTGGTTGAGAAGCGAGCTTGAGCATCAGCAGCCAGATGGTGCAAATGCTTTGGCGTATGATGAAGAAACTGTTCTTGCAATGGACCCGCTTAAGGGAGAGCTTTCGTTACCAGGATGGGATGCCAGCTATACAAAAGAAGGCTTGCGTGATTTGCTTAATGAATATTCAAAGATTGATGAAGAACGGTTGTGGCATAATCTCGAAACATTTTTAAAGGCAGTTATTCCTGTTGCAAAGGAAAGCGGAATTAATATGGCGATACATCCGGATGATCCGCCGTGGGGAATATTTGGCTTGCCGAGAATAATAACAAACAGAGATAACATAAAGCGTATGTTTGATATTGTGCCTGAAATTAATAACGGACTTACACTATGTACAGGCTCTTTGGGTGCAAATCCTGAAAATGACCTTGTTGCAATGGCTGAGGAATTTGCTGATAGAATTCATTTTGTCCATTTAAGAAATATTAAATATACAGGTAACAGAAGATTTGAAGAGGTGGGGCATCCAACGCAGTGTGGTTCAATAGATATGTATGGAATTGCAAAAGCTCTTGTTAAATCGGGCTTTGACGGCTATGTAAGACCTGACCACGGAAGAATGATCTGGGGCGAAAAAGGTCGTTATGGTTATGGCTTGTATGACAGGGCTCTTGGTGCAACATACCTTGCAGGCATATTTGAGGCTTTGGAAAAGGAGTACAGATAATGAAAACAATTGTAATTACCGGTGCAGGAGGAGTGCTTTGTTCATACTTTGCAAAGCATCTTGCAGGTTTGGGAAATAAGGTTGCATTGCTTGATATAAATGAAGAAGCAGTAATTAAGGTTGCGGCAGATATTAATGCTGATGGCGGAACTGCAAAAGGCTATAAGTGTAATGTTCTTGACCGCATTAGTATCGAAGCTGTGCATAAAGATATTCTAAATGATTTCGGAAAGTGTGACATACTGATTAATGGTGCCGGTGGTAACAATCCAAAGTGCACAACATTGCACGAGGAATTTGAACCGGGTGATGAGCTTGAAAAAGATTTTCTAACATTCTTTAACATAGACGAATCAGGCTTTGATTTTGTGTTTGATTTGAATTTGAAGGGTGTACTTTTGCCAAGTCAGGTGTTTATGACTGATATGATTGGCAGAAAGGGTTGTTGTGTTCTTAATATATCTTCAATGAATGCATACAGACCTCTTACTAAAATTCCGGCATATTCTGCGGCAAAGGCAGCAGTAAGTAACTTTACTCAATGGCTTGCAGTGCATTTTGCAAAGCAGGGAATTCGTGTAAATGCGATTGCACCGGGATTCTTTGTGACAAATCAGAATAAAGCTTTGCTCTTTAATGATGATGGAAGTCCTACACCACGCACAAATAAAATCCTTGCGGCAACACCTATGGGTCGTTTTGGTGAGGCTGAGGAACTTCTTGGTACTGTTGAATGGCTTTTAAACAACGAAAAATCAGCGTTTGTAACAGGTGTAACAGTTCCTGTTGACGGAGGTTTTTCTGCATATTCCGGAGTGTAAATAAAATGAGCTGTCGGTTTGATACTGACAGCTCTGTGCTTTTTAATATCTGTATTTTTCTCTGAAATTTCTGAATCTGTGGTATGTAATTGCATTTGCATTATGGAACGAACCTGCATTGTTCATCGCTGTGCGTACTGCAGCCACAATGTCATCACCATCTATAAACCAGGTTGGATACTGAAGACCTGCGTGCCAATTGTCCTCGTGCCACTCCAAATCTTCAAGATTAATCAAATCACGTTCAACCTTCCAATGCTCAAGGTCGTAAGAACTGAACAAAGAAAGGACGTTTCGTTGCCATATTTTGTTGGTCGTCATTCTGTTAAGAAGTGCGTAATACAAATCAGTTTGTTCATCGTATCTGATATAGAATTTTGAAAACGTTCCGTTAAATGGTATTATTTTTTTGAATTCTAATGGAGCTGAAGGGTTTTCTGTGTTTACTTTAAGTATTATTGCTTTGATTTTTGTTCCATCAGCTTCAGGGATATCATACCGATGTGAGTTATATCTTAAAATCATAACAAGCTCACCATCACGGTTTAAAAGAATATTACCCTCTTCAAACATACACGGCCCCCAAGGCTCGCCAACGGCACCTTCCCAATTGGGGTCAAATTTTAAAAACGGAGTAACTGTCCAGTTGCTTGCATCCATTAAGTCGCTATCAACCGGTACGCTTGCAACAGCAGTTTGGAAACCTGCTTTGTCTGTTGCACACAGATTGTTTATATAGAACCATAATCTGCCGTTGTGTTCCGCAAAAGCGGTGGGTGAGCATCTTAATGAATAGTCTTTGGTATGTTTTGCAACTACTGTTGCTTTGCTCCATGAAACGCAGTCATTATCTGAACAGTGAATAACAAGATCACCTGTGTTGTCATCAGAAGTTTCAGGACTGCCCGAAACACCAAGAATATATATTTTATCGCCTATTGTAAACATATTTCCCCAGGTCAGCTTATCAATGCTTGAAATATAACTCCAGCTTTCACCGTAATTTTTTGACACAAAGAACTGACAGTAACAGCCGTGACCTGTTCCGCCAAACATATCATGACTTGCAATGTATGTTCCGTTATCAAGCTTTATTATGTTAGGTGAGCCCAGATATCTGCCTGAAAATGCGTAAGATAAATCATCCGGATGATTATAATTGATTATTTTTCCGGGAAAATATCCTGTCTGGAATAATCTTATGTTACTGTGGTCAAGCTCTTTTCCGTCATAGTCACAGATAGTAACCTGAACAGTGTAATCGGTATTGTTAAATAATCTGTCAATACTAAAAACGTTTGAGGTGCTTAAGGTATTGCTTTCATAAGCAATGCTTCCTGTTTCAAGCTCTTTTATTACAATCTTATAA
>JAZNGX010000003.1:0-3666 GCA_045576675.1 Clostridia bacterium
ACAGAACGACATGGCTACGATCCGACTTATATATCCATCTTTACTGTTGTCTTTAACCTCAAGCACCTTGCCTATAAGGATGCCTTTTGGATACACATCTCCAAGCCCTGAGGTTTCAAGCAAATCGCCAGAAATAACATTTGTCTGCTTAGAAGCATAACTAAGCTTACACAAGCCTTTAGGCATAAGATTGATATCGCCATCAATTATTACGATTTCTTTTGTTCGTGAAATTTCTGCACCAACAGAGCTTGTTGAATCTATTATTGAAATAACTCGTGAATAGTTTTCACCTAACTCTGTTACATTTCCAACAAGACCTTCTGTTGTAACAACAGTGTCATATTTTTCGACACCATCTTTAATTCCCTTATTTATTGTAAAGGTTTCAAACCAACCACCATAATCACGTGCAATTATATTGGCAGCAAGATATTCGAAATCACCGTTACTTGTCTTTAAATCAAGTAATGCCTGCAAGCGTTCGTTTTCTACCTTTAAATCCTGATACTGCCTTAGTTTATCATTTAAAACATTAATCTCATCTTTAAGCTGGGAGTTTTCCTGCTGCAAAACTTTTATATCATCAAACTTTTTGAAAAAACCTCCAACTCCGTTAACTGTATAGGTAATTGCTGCCTGAAACGGCTTAATAATAATACCAACAGTGTTTTCAAGAAAAGGGATTTTCTCAGAATTTTTATTATAAACTCCTGCAAAAATCAAAATTACAAGAGTTGCACATATTAAAATAATCAGAAACTTGTTTTTTACTATATCTCTCATAAACTATTTAAATCTCAATTCTTTTTGCGTGAAACGTACGCACCCCTGAAGGTGTTGATTTGTGCTGTACCCAATGCAACACAATCAAGCGGACTTTCAGCAATATTTACTTTAATTCCTGTTTCAAGCAAAATAAGCTTGTCCAGACCACGAAGCATAGCACCGCCACCTGTAAGCATAATACCATTTTCCATAATATCGGCAGCCAGCTCGGGGGGAGTTTGCTCCAAAGTGTTTTTTATTGCCTCAATAATTTCATTAACAGGCTCGGAAAGAGCATCACGAACATCAATTGACGTAATTGTAACAGTTTTAGGTAAGCCTGTCACAAGGTCACGTCCCTTAATATCCATTGCTTTTTCTTCCTTCATAGGATAAGCAGAACCGATTTTAATTTTAACAGCCTCGGCAGTTCTTTCACCAGTAAGCAATCCATATTTTTTACGTACATACTGAACAATAGAGTTATCAAGCTCATCGCCTGCCACTCTCAAGGAAAGACTTGTAACAATACCTCCAAGCGATATAACTGCAACCTCTGAAGTACCACCGCCGATATCGACAACCATACTTCCTATAGGCTCATCAACAGGCAAACCTGCACCAATCGCAGCCGCCATTGGTTCTTCAATAAGATGAGCTTCTCTTGCACCTGCCTGAACAACTGCTTCTTCAATAGCACGTTTTTCAACTTCAGTTGCACCGGATGGAATACACACAAAAATTCTTGGCTTGATAAAACCTCTGTGAGGATAAGCCTTTTGTATGAACTTTCTTATCATATTCTGTGTAATGCTGTAGTCAGCAATAACTCCATCCTTCATAGGTCTTATGGCTACAATGTTTCCGGGAGTTCTGCCAAGCATAGCCTTTGCGTTATCTCCAACAGCAAGAACCTGTTTTGATTCGCAATTAATAGCAACAACAGAAGGCTCGCGAACAACTATACCCTTGCCTCTTAAATGCACAAGAGTATTTGCAGTACCTAAATCTATACCGATATCCTTACTTAAATTACTAAACATGAATTTTCACTCACTTCTATTTTATTATATTTTTTATATATCCTGTAACAAAGCCTGTAAGCATTCCGCAGGGAATACTGATAAGCATAAGTACCGGATAGTATGTAAACACAGCCAGATTTGAAAAAATAACAAAAGCAACTGCAACCTGTAAAAAATTGTGAACTAAAGCTGCAGATACACTTATACCAACAATGCTAAATTTATTACTGTACTTATAAAGTACAACAGAAACTATCGCAGAACCAACTGCAGCAGTAACACTGTATATTCCGTGCACAAAACCGCCATACAAAAGACTGCCGAGCAACGCTCGTATAAAAGCAACTAAAACTGCAGATTTGCCGCCATCTGTAAGCAATACTATAAATGTAACAATGTTAGCAAAACCAAATTTTCCACCTGGAACAGGTACCGGTACGGGTATCATAGCTTCAAATATCTGCAACGCAACCGCAACCGATACCATAAAGCCAAGTTGTGCTGTTTTTTTTATTTTCATACAAACACCTTAATAGCTGATGCTGTCAACATCAGCATCACCTGTTAATCTTATAAGTATTTTGTTGGGCAAGCATACAACTGTCTGGTTCGGTTTTGTTAAAACAACAGCTTTACAAACACCGTCTTCACAAGAGCTTTCAGTTACCACAACTGTATTATCAACAATTCTTATAATATTATAACCTATATTGGTATTTATTTCAAGAGTTTTTTCATCAGGCAGCTCTGAAAATGAATAAGACGCATATGGCTTTCCGTCAAATTGAATTTCTACGCCTGTTGCAACACCGTTATACAAAAATAGATTTATGAATATTATCAAAGCAACAGCAATTAAAAAAGCAGAAATGACAAGTAATTTATCAGCTTTGGTAAATCTATTTACCTGTTGAGCCAAAGCCGCCCTCTCCTCTTTCGGTCTCAGAAAGCTCATCAACCACTTTTAGATTTGCTATTATAACAGGTGTGACAATCAATTGAGCAACACGTTCTCCGGGCATTACAGTGTAATCTTCGTCAGAAACATTGTTAAGTGAAACATAAATTTCACCTCTGTAATCACTGTCAATAACACCAACTGAGTTTGAAAGCGTAACACCTTTCTTAAAACCAAGTGAGCTTCTTACATAAACTAACGCTACATAATCCTTTGAGGGAAGTGCAATAGCAATACCTGTAGGGATTTTTTCACGTTTGCCGGCTTTGATTAAAACAGGCTCGTCAATACACGCTGCTAAATCCATACCGGCAGCACCTTCACTTGCATAAAAGGGAGCGGGTATTTCCTTCCCTATTTTATCAGACATAAATTTTACCTGTAACTCCATAGTAATTATACTCCTTTATAAAATTTTCCTCTTGTGAAATTATTGCTTGACATTACACCTTTTGAATAATTGTCGTATATCCGCAAGCATTCATCAACTGATTCGTCAGTAAAATCAAGACGACCATACGAAAGCACACTATTTTTTAAATCATTAATTTTATCACTCATAACTATTGGTGTACTGTTATAAATTTCATTCTTACAATCAGGCAGACACTTTATTTTAAACTGTGTGCCAATTCTGTCAGTTAAAATTGCACCTTTGTGATTTTTGCAACCTGTTGCGGGTTTAATCAGACAATTTTTAGTAATCATTAATGGAATATATCCGTATATTACACTTTCAAGCTTAACGCTACTTTTAAGCCTTGATATCTGTGAAAGCATAAGCTCCGTTGATAAGGTTATGTTGTTAATGCCCTGTTCTTCAAAAAATTTAATAGCTTCACTGTTAAAAATATTTAATGAATAATCTGCATATAATTCAATATCAGTATCTTTGAATGTATTAAGCTGACCAAT
>JAZNGX010000004.1:0-3451 GCA_045576675.1 Clostridia bacterium
CTGATGAAATTATGGAAGCGATTGAAAAAGCAGAGACTCTTGCTGTACTTGAGGATATTTATCGTCCTTATAAGCAAAAGAGACGAACAAGAGCAACTGTTGCGAAGGAAAAGGGACTTGAGCCACTTTCAGTATTGATTATGGAGCAAGTACTTGAACAGGCAGAAATAGAAGAAGAGGCCTTAAAGTATGTAAATGAAGATTTAGAGGTAGACAGCTTTGAAACTGCTATTGCAGGTGCTTTGGATATTATTGCTGAAACAGTTTCTGACAGTGCAGATGGCAGAAGTAAACTACGTGAGTTGTTTACAAAAACAGGTGATGTTGTATCTGTTGCAGCAAAGGAAGAGGATTCAGTATATTCAATGTATTATGAATACAACGAACCTGTAAGAAAAATTCCAAGTCACAGAATTCTTGCTATTAACCGTGGTGAAAAAGAAGAGTTTTTAAAAGTCAGTGTCGAAGTTTCAGAAACAGATGCTATTAATATATTGAATGAGTTGTTTGTAACGAACACAACATATACATCTGAACTCGTTAAAACCGCAATTGAAGATGCTTATAAAAGATTGATATACCCTTCGGTGGAGCGCGAAATCCGTTCATCACTAACTGCGGATGCTTCTGAGCAGGCTATTAAAATATTTGGTGTTAATTTAAAGCCGTTATTAATGCAGCCACCCGTAAAAGGAAAAGTAACTCTTGGCTTTGACCCTGCGTACAGAACCGGATGTAAAATAGCAGTTGTTGATGAAACAGGTAAGGTTCTTGATACAACTGTTGTTTACCCGACACCGCCACAGAATAAGGTTGAGCAAGCTAAAGAAATCCTTAAAAAGCTTATAGACAAGTATCAGATTGATGTTATATCAATAGGTAACGGAACTGCCTCAAAAGAATCTGAAATATTTGTTGCTGAGCTAATTAAAGAGGTTTCAAGACCTGTATCATATATCGTTGTAAATGAAGCAGGTGCATCAGTGTATTCTGCATCAAAGCTAGGTGCTCAGGAATTCCCTGATTTTGATGTTTCTTTGCGAAGTGCAGTTTCTATTGCAAGAAGACTGCAGGACCCGCTTGCAGAGCTTGTTAAAATTGATCCGAAATCTATTGGTGTTGGTCAGTATCAACACGATTTGCCTGAAAAACGACTTGACGAAACACTGTGCGGTGTAGTAGAGGATTGTGTTAACGCAGTCGGAATTGACTTAAACACTGCTTCAGCGTCGTTATTGTCATACGTATCAGGTGTATCATCTGCAATATCTAAAAATATTGTTGCTTACCGTGAAGAAAACGGTGAATTTACATCAAGAGTTCAGCTTAAAAAAGTATCAAAGCTTGGTCCTAAGGCATATGAGCAATGTGCTGGGTTCCTACGTATTCCAGGTGGAAAAAATATTCTTGACAATACTTCTGTTCACCCGGAATCATATGAGGCTGCAGAAAAGCTTTTAGCAATGTTTGGATATGCTGACAAAGATATATTGTCAGGCAATCTTGCAGAGTTACCTGAAAAGATTAAGGAAAAAGGAGAACGTGATGTTGCAGAGCTTTGTGGAATAGGTGTGCCGACACTCCGTGACATAGTCAGCGAGCTTTTAAAGCCCGGACGTGATTTGCGTGATGATTTGCCTGCACCAATGCTTCGTTCTGATATATTAAGTATGGAAGATTTAAAACCCGGTATGGAACTTAAAGGAACTGTTCGTAACGTTGTTGATTTTGGTGCTTTTGTTGATATTGCAGTGCATCAGGATGGTTTAGTCCATATTTCCAAAATCACAAAGAAATATATTAAACACCCGTCAGAAGTTTTGAAGGTAGGAGATATAGTAACGGTATGGGTTACTGCAGTTGAAGTTGAAAAGAAAAGAATTTCTTTAACTATGATAAAGCCTGAATAAATTGTACACAGATCGGTACTTTGCCGGTCTGTTTTTTTGACTTATAAGATATGTTAAATTTTAAGTAATATAAATCAAAGACTTTTTATATAAAATGATGTATTATTTGAGAAATAATTACAAATTTAACCTATAGTTAATATTTTAATAAAAAACTATTGCAATATTAGTAAAATTATGTTATACTATTGATAAACAAGCTATGTAAACGTTTTCATAAGGAGGATGTATGGTAGGTATAAAAGATGTTGCCAAATATGCAGGTGTGTCTGTTGCCACAGTTTCAAGGGTTCTTAATAACACTGCCATTGTTTCCGACAATGTGCGTGCTAACGTTCTTAACGCAGTCAAACAACTTGAATATAAGCCTAATTTATTTGGCAAAAGTCTGCGTTCAAATGAAACTAAAATTATACTTGTTATGCTCTCGTCATTAGCAAATACTTTTTGCTCAAACGTTATACGTTCAATTGATAAAACGGCTAGTATGCTTGGTTATTATACGATTATTTGTACCACAAACGGTGAAAAAGAAAAAGAGGATTATTATATAAATTTTGCAGGGAACGGTCTTGCTGATGGTATGATTATTCTTAATAGCTCACTGTCAGAAGATGACATTGCAAATCTCTCAAAGAAAATTCCGCTTGTTCAGTGTAATGAGTATATTAAGCAAGTTGATGCACCGTTTGTTACTATTGACAATTATCGTGCCGCTTATGAAGCTGTATCGCTCTTAATTAATAATGGAAGAAAACATATTGTTCATTTATCTGCAGACAATTCATTTATTTCTACTAAAGAGCGTTTTCGTGGTTACAAAGATGCTCTTAATGACAATGGTATTGAATTTGATGAAAAATTGGTTTTATATGGAAATTACGGTTATAGAAATGCGGTTACGTTGTTTGATGATTTTTTAACTCAAAACAGCAGTTTTGATGGAATTTTTGCTATTTCTGACAGAATGGCTGCCGGTGCACTGAATGTACTTACTTCACATTCGTATAGAGTTCCCGATGATGTTGAAATCATAGGTTTTGACAATACAGATATTTCATATACTTCGAATCCTGATTTAACAACAGTTTCTCAGCCGCACAAACTTTTAGGTTCTAATGCTGTTGAACAGCTTATGAATATAATCAATAATAAAGATGTTGAAAATGTTGTTTTACAACACAAAATAGTAAGAAGAAATTCTACAAAAAATTAAGGAGGAAATTTAAATGGCAAAAGGTGGTTTAGATGCATTCAAATTCAACCAGACCGAAGTTGAAATTGATACATCAAGAAAAGTAAAAGTTGGTATAATAGGTGCAGGCTGGATTGCAGAGGCACACATTCAGAAGTATCTTGAGATGCCTGATGTTGAAATTTTAGCTGTTGCTGACATAGTTGAAGGCAAGGCACAGGCTTTTATTGACAAATTCGAATTAAAGGATGCAAAGGCATATAACAGTCATAAATCACTTATTGATGAAGTCGGAGGCCAAGCGGTCTTAGGAAGACAATGTCATAAATCAACTCCTTGGGTTACA
>JAZNGX010000005.1:0-3394 GCA_045576675.1 Clostridia bacterium
CCGACTTTAGTGAAACGCCACTGCTATGGGAATTATGCACATCGCCGTTTCGTGCCGTTAAGGCACAGAAATTTCGGCGGTGCAATAAATTCCGCCGGAGGCTTAACGTGATTTTTCACGTTATTATCCTCCTTTTATTTCTCACTCCGTGGTTCAATAATTGCATAAATTATAAAACCTATCTTGCATAAGCTCTGTCGGCGTTAGCACTTGCCAATCGCTAAGTATTCGGGCATTTGTTGTACATCTGCTCTGACTTCGCAAAGCTCGTCAATCGCAGTGTACAATCATTATACCACAAATACTAAGCTCTGTCTGCGTTATTTCTTGCCAATCGCTAAGTATTCGGGTATTTGTTATACATCTGCTCTGACTTCGCAAAGCTCGTCAATCGCAGTGTACAATCATTATACCACAAAAACAACTGCTAAACAATATAGTTGTTGAAATATAAGGCATATTATGTTATAGTATTTATAATAATATCAATCACACGAGGAGAGCAAGTATGATTTACAGAAATTTTAAGGATAAAAAGCTATCGGCACTTGGTTTGGGGTGTATGCGTTTCCCTGTATGCGACGGTGATTATGGTAAAATAGACCGTGATGCAGTGAGAAAATTATTTGCATATGCAATCGAAAAAGGTATTAATTATTTTGATACTGCATGGGGTTATCATAATGGTGATTCAGAGGCTGCTGTCGGTGAGCTTCTTAAAGAATACCCGCGTGACAGCTTTTATATCGCAACAAAATTCCCGGGCTTTGACCTTAATAATATAAACAAGGTTGAGGAAATATTTGAAAACCAGTTAAAAAAATGTCAGGTGGATTATTTTGATTTTTATCTGTTTCACAATGTTTGTGAATCAAGCATTGATGCTTATCTTAATCCTGATTACAGAATTGCAAAGTATCTTATTGAGCAAAAGAAAAACGGACGCATTAAGCATCTTGGATTTTCTACGCATGGCTCAATTGATACTATAAAGCGTTTTCTTGAGGCTTACGGTGATGATATTGAATTTTGCCAGATTCAGCTTAACTGGCTTGACTGGAAGTTGCAGGATGCAAAGAGCACGTTTGAGCTGTTAAAAGAATATAAGCTGCCCGTATGGGTAATGGAACCGGTGCGTGGCGGCAGAATTGCAGCACTGGAGCCTGAATACGAGGCGGCTTTGAAGGCGGCAAGACCTGAAGCCTCTGTGCCTGAATGGGCGTTCAGATTTTTGCAGACCTTGCCCGAGGTTGTTGTAACACTTTCCGGTATGTCCAACGAAGAGCAGCTTAAGGAAAACATCAGCATTTATGAAAAGGAAAAAGCTCTTAATGAGGATGAAATCAAAGTGCTTTTTGATGTGGCAGATGCAATTATTTCAAAAAGTGATTTGCCTTGCACCGGCTGCCGTTATTGCACAACTCACTGTCCTGCCGGTCTTGATATTCCAATGATAATTGATAAATATAATGAGCATATGCATTCGGGTGGCGGAGCTTTGGTGCCGTCAGCTATCAGTGAACTGCCTGACGATAAAAAGCCGTCTGCCTGCGTTGAATGCGGCTCCTGTGAGGCGGTTTGCCCTCAGAACATAAAAATCAGCGAAGTAATGAATTATTTTAAATGTGCTAAAACAAAATAATAATATGTTAAACGAATTATTAAAATTATCCCCAAAGGTAAAGTCGCAATCTATGGTCATGTGGCACTGCTTGCAGGAAATCCTTGCCGGGCAAGGGTTGTGGGATACACTCTGTACGTAAACCCTGAGGGCAGGGTTACACCAGGCTTTGCATTTGGTGGCGAAGGAATTCAAAGACAACTGCTCGAATCAAAAGGCATTGTTTTTGAATCGAATAGCAGGGAGAATTTGGGAAAATATAGTATTTAAAGTTAGTTATGTGTCACAATGGAAATAAAAGCTGTTTGTGTCAATATGTGAGTATCTGGTCAATGTTAAATGTGCCCCGAATCTTACATATATGAGGCAGTCTGCTTATGAATCGGCTATTCCTGCGTATCAACGATATAAATTTGTATATTGAAACGAGACAAGTTGCTGTATAAAAGCTAAATTTTTTGTCCCTGACTTGACAAAATCATATAAGGATTGTCGAAATTTGTTGAAAAGAGGTATAATATGAAAATTATAAAAAAGGTGTGGGGATTTATTCCCGGATTAGCAATATCAATTTTGATTGCAGTAGTGGCAAAAACAATTGAAAGCCGTCTACCAATACATATTGTGGGAGCATCGGTTATTGCACTATTTATAGGAATGATAATTAATCATTTTTGGAGGCCGGATTTCTTGAAAGCAGGAATCAAGTTTGCATCAAAGAAAGTTTTGAAATTTGCTATTATTCTCCTTGGCGCTTCTCTCAGTGTTGGGGTGATTCTTTCCGTGGGTAAATTATCATTGATGGTAATGGTTTTCACTCTTTTGACTTGTTTTGGCGGAGGTTTCTTTATAGGTAAGGCTTTGAAGTTAAATTGGAAGCTATCAAATCTGATTTCAGCAGGAACCGGTATCTGTGGAGGTTCTGCCATTGCGGCTATTGCCCCTGTTATTGATGCAAAAGATTCTGATATTGCTTATGCAATGTCAGCAACTTTTTTGTTTGATATGGCAATGATTATATTGTTTCCTATAATGGGCAGAGCTTTGGGACTAAGCGATATGGCTTACGGATTATGGGCAGGTACGGCAGTAAATGATACATCAAGCGTGGTTGCTGCAGGGTATGCTTTTAGCGAAGGTGCAGGCGATTTCGCTACTATGGTTAAACTGACAAGAACACTTAGTATAATCCCGACAGTTTTGGTGTTTTCTTTTGTAAGTTTGAGGTTAAAACGAAAAGAAATATCTGATGCTTCATATCAGAAAGTTAATATTTTAAGGCTGTTTCCATGGTTTATTTTGGGATTTTTGGCTTTGGCAGCAGTAAACAGTATGGGAATGATACCGGCAAATGTTTCATCAGTTGCTAAAGATATAAGTAAATTTTTGATGGTTACTGCACTTGCGGCAATAGGATTAAACACAAGCTTTAAGGATATGAAAAAGTCCGGAATAAATCCAATGATTCACGGATTTATAATATCAGCACTTGTAGTCATTGTTGCCATTTGTGTTGAGTGGTGTATGGGATTAGTGTAATTTAAGAATGATTTTTTATTCCTAACTTAACACGAACGTGCCTCTAATAACATTGGCATCTAAATTATACAGTCTTTATAATAAGAGTGTCGAAAAATGTAGAAATAAAGGAGATGATTTTTTGAGTATTATAAAGAAACTAACAAGGATAATTGTTGCATTAATTTTAGTTTGCATAATTGGAGTATTAATTCTTGCATCTCCATGGATATTAATTTTTATAGGAGGATGGCT
>JAZNGX010000006.1:0-3449 GCA_045576675.1 Clostridia bacterium
CCCTTTTTATTAATTTTGATTATACAGTGATACCTGTATTGAAGATTTCTATGTTGTTGTTAGGACATCTGTTAAAGCACATACCGCAAGCAACACACTCATCTTTATGAATTTCTATCTTATCCGCTGACGGATTATAAACAGCAAATTCACTGCAGATTGTTTTACATAGCTGACAGCCCTCACCGCAACCGCACTTTAAGCAACGGCTTGCTTCCTTGATTGCCTGTTCAACAGTTGTTATTTCTGCCTGAGCATTTTTAGCATCACCTATATAACCATTTCTGCGAAGGACATCGTCCTTCTTAACAGGAGTAAATGAACCTACGTTTTTTATAACAGCCTTGTCGCCGCTTAGCTTTTTATCAAGCTCTGCTGCAGTATTAACGCCTTTTGCAGCTGCTGCAACAACTGTTGCAGAACGTGACCAGGAATCGCCCTCGTATAAATCGTCACAGTGAAGTATTACCTCTTCTCCTGCACCGCCAAGGAAGGTTACCTTTAAGTCTTCTTCTTTTTCTGCACTTATCATTTCAAGGTTATTTATAACCTTTATTCCTTTATTCTTAGCTTCTTTTATAAGCTCTTTAATGCCTGTTGTTTTTTCATTAAGCTTAGATGCAGCAATAACAACTGATTCAGCACCGTTATTAACAGCATAAAATGCCATATCAAACATTGATACGTTTTTACCTGTTATAACTACTTTCTTTCCTGAAACGGGTGTGTCATCACCTGTAAGTAAGCTGTAACCATCTTTTACAGATGGATTTTTCACAGAATTTTCAACGGTATTGAAAGCATAAACTACTTCATTAAAGCCTTCTTTTTTAAGCTCTGCTTCCTTATCAGATGTTATTTCTTTTCCTGTAACAAAATTGATTCCCTTTGCTTTGCAGTCGTCAATTATTTCATTTAATATAGTTTCCGGCAAGCGTCCGCTTATCTTCATCATATTAAGTGAACCGCCAAGCTCGTTTTCCTTTTCAAATACAGTCACATCGTAACCTGCACCTGCAAGCTCGCCTGCCATAGCTATTCCCATAGGACCTGAACCTGCAACTGCAACCTTAATTCCGTTTGTTTCGCATTTATTTTGTGGCTTATCCCAGCCCTCTTTTCTTGCCATATCAAGAACGAATTTTTTCAGTTCACGGATACGTACAGGCTCTCCGCCTTCTCCGCGGACACAAGCATCTTCACACGGATGTGTGCAAACGTATGCACAAGCGCCCTGAAGTGCGCCCTTAGTCATAATAAGGTCATATGCTTCTTTAAATTCGCCCTTTGCAATCTTAGATACATAAGCCTGAACAGGTACGTGAAGAGGACATGCTGTTTTACAAGGACCTGAAAGCTCAGGATTCTTAATTCTTGCATAGCCTTTGTAAATTGTAAGTTCAGGAGCTGTTTTAAGCTCAGGAACAATCAGACCGCAGAAATCGTCAATTGTTTTATATCCATGCTGGTCCATATAATCCTTCATTCCTTTAATCATAGGACGAACTATATCAAAACCGCTGATTAAGGTTTCAGCACAAACACCTAAGAGATTTCCTCCGCAAAGCACCATTTCAACTGCATCCTTCCAGTTGGTGATGCCGCCTGCTGCCATAATCTTAGGACCGTTTCCGTTCACCTTACGGATTTCGTATGTATCACGCTGTGCAAGTGGCTTAAGCCAGCTTCCGCAGTAACAGCTCATACTTACTTCATCCTGAAGGTGATATATTGCTTTTTCAGGATTATCAAGGTCAAGGTCAGGAATACCTAAACGATTTCCTGTTCCGCCAACCGCATCTGCTCCTGCTGCATAAAGAGCCGCAGCAATAGTTGCGATTTTCCCGCCCTCAGGAGTCAGCTTTACAAAGAGCGGTATGCTTATAACCTTTTTGATTTCACGTACTATCTCTGCTACCGCTTCCTCCTGCTGACCAAGGCTTGCACCTGTCTGCTTGGATGACGCCTTACTTCCGCCGCTTGTCAGGTTAACATTATAAGACATATTAGGGCAGCACATATTAAGCTCTATAATATCTGCACCCGCTTCTTCAAACTTTTTAGCCATATTAACCCAGCCTTCAACACCCTTATCTCCTGCATAGGTGATATTGGCAAAAAGCTTAAGGTCGGTAAGCACCTTTTTAGATTCTCTTACAAGCTCCAAGCCTTCTTCAAAAGTAAGACGCTTTTCAGCTGTGAATGCAAGTGCGTTTTTCTCTCCGAATATAGCATAACGTGGCTTACGGTTAATATATGGTGCAGGATCTATTGACAGCTTGATGCTTGCAGCTGCCCAACCTGTTTCTTCTATTCTTTTTAATTGCTGAACAGATTTTGTTGTAGGACCTGACGCAACAAAAAACGGATTTTTAAATTCCACACCGCCGATAGTAACGGGTATTCTTATTTCGTTATTCATAGTTCCACTCTCCTATTTTTTAAGTTCAGGATTAACTATTTTTATTCCCTCTTTTGATGATTTATAAATATAGTTTATAACCTTAAGAATTTCAAGACCGTCAATGCCTCTTAAACCAACCTTAGCGTCTTTATTATCTCTTACACTTTCCATAAAGTGCCTGATTTCGCCCACATAACCTAAGTTGTATTTTTCGTCTACTGCAGGTCTTGACCAACCTGTTGTGATTTCTGCTTTTTCTACTGTATAGCTTGCGCCAGGAATAGAATACAGGTGAATTGGAGATGAGAAGGTTAAGTCAACTGCCATTTTACCTTCTGTACCATAAATTTCAATACTGTCTTCCATACCGCCTGTTGCCAGGTAGTTTGCTTCTAAAAGAGCACTTGTTCCATCTGCAAATTTAATCATAACTGCAGCCCAGTCTTCACCCTCCATTTTAGTGTGCCACATATTGTTCTCTAAACCGCCTGATGTCATTGCTACAAGCTCTGTCCACTGATTGTTTTTCATAGCAAGCATAAAGCCGATAGGATGACATCCCAAATGAACCATACTTCCGCCGCCGCAGAACTTAATTGTCTGTGCGAACGGCGAATGAGAGCCACAGTGACATTCTCTTGCTCTTACATACATCTGCTTTCCTATTGCTCCCTCTTCAACAAGTGCAAGTGCCTTGTTAAGAGCAGGTGCAAACAGCCAGTCTTCTGCATAATAAAGCTTTTTGCCGGCTTTCTTTGAAGCTTCTATCATTTCTATACCGTCTTCCAAAGTTGTTGCAAGCGGTTTTTCTGTTATAACATTCTTACCTTTTGAGAAAGCATATATTGCTATATCGTGATGCAGAAAGTTTGGCAGACAAATATCTACAACATCACAATCTACTGTATCGATTGCTTTGTATGCATCATCATAAATTTCAACATCCTTAAGTCCGTATCTTTCAATAATAGCCTCTGCTCTGTCAGTAGCTTTATCACATATTGCAACAATCTTTGCAATATCCTCACATCTTGCATATCCGTCC
>JAZNGX010000007.1:0-6874 GCA_045576675.1 Clostridia bacterium
ATTCCCGAAATTAAAAAGCACACCGCAGAACTTTCTGCAATAGGCAGAAACATAAATATAATAGCAAAGCGAATTTGTCAGAACACTATCTATGAACAAGACATAAAAGACCTTAAAAGTTTAATGGATGAGATATGGAAATCGGAACGGAAATTATTATTTCATTTCCTTAACATAAAGAAATGAAAAAGGGCTTGGGAATACCCAAAAATAAAATCAAATTTTCGCAAGTGGATAACCACTTACTGTGCTTGCTATTTAGTTTAAAATATCAGGCAGAAAAATTTGATTTTGTGTCAATGGATATCCATTGGCTATGCTTGCTATTATATAGTTTTAAATTACTTAACGGAAAGGATTGGATAGGAATGGATAAGCAACAAAAAGGCTACGGCTATATTACAAAATATAAAATGGGCAGTACAACATACGAGGTTAAAACTACATTTTCGGGAACGGAAACTTTGAATAATAAAATCGTTCGTTTAATGCTCTCTGAAAAAATAAAATCAAAAGAGGCTGACAATTCAGAAAAAACGCGTTATAATTCAAATATACACTCTGTTTTGTCGGGCGACGAAAAGGAGGATTTTAATAATGAATAAGCCCGACACAATTACTGCTCTCTATTGCAGATTATCACAAGAGGACGCATTGGACGGCGACAGCAACAGTATCATAAATCAAAAAGCAATTTTAAGTAAATATGCACACGACAACAATTATCCCTCACCTCAATTTTATATCGACGACGGTTGGAGTGGTACGAATTTTGAAAGACCGTCTTTTAAAGAAATGATTAAAGATATTGAGGACGGAAAGGTCAAAACAGTTATTGTAAAGGATATGTCAAGGCTTGGGAGAGATTATCTCAAAGTCGGTTATTTTTCGGAGATATTTTTCCCCGATAATGATGTTCGTTTAATCGCAATCAATGACGGAGTTGACAGTTTCAAAGGTGATAATGATTTTACACCATTTCGCAACTTATTCAATGACTTTTACGCAAAGGACACAAGCAAGAAAATCCGTGCAGTATTTAAGTCAAAGGGAATGTCGGGAGAACACTTGGGACAGCCTATATTCGGATATATGAAAAATCCCGATAATAAAAAGCAATGGATAATTGATGAGCCTGCAGCTGAAATTGTACGAAGAATTTATGATTTATGCGTTGACGGGAAAGGACCTACACAGATAGCAAAAATTTTGAGAAAAGAAAAAATACTGACAACGAAATCTTATTATACACAAGCTAAAGGTAAGTCGTTACCTGACAATCCGTATCATTGGAATGAAAACTCTGTTATACATATTTTAGAGCGAATGGAATACACCGGCTGCACTGTGAATTTTAAGACTTACACAAAGTCATATAAACTCAAAAAGAAATTGGACAATCCAAAAGAAAATTGGGCGATATTTTATGATACACAAGAGCCGATTATTTCAAAAGAACAATGGGAACGGGTACAGGAATTAAGACAAAGCAAACGCAGAAATACTAAAACCAATAAGCAAGGTTTATTTTCGGGATTGATATTCTGTGCTGATTGCGACAGTAAATTACATTTTGCCACTTGTAAAAGATTTGACAGTACACAAGACCATTACAGATGCTCTCAATACAAGGGAAATACAGGCAGCTGCACTGTTCATTTTATCCGTGAGGAAACATTAAAGAAAATTGTGTTAAGTCAGATTTTTGAGGTTACTGCAATGATGTATGATAATGCAGATAAGTTTTTCGATCTTGTTGCAAAACAACAGTTGGACGAGCAGTCGAAAGAAATGCAGAATAAGAAAAAACAGATAGCAAAATTTCAAAAAAGAATAACGGAGCTTGACAAGATTTTCAAGAGGATTTATGAGGACGATATAACAGGAGCAATCTCTCATGAACGGTTTTTGAAACTGTCTGCGGAATACGAAAATGAACAGGCAGAATTACAGAAACAGATTAAAGTCTTTGAGGAAGAAACAAACAATTTTGACAGGCAGCAAATTGACTTTAAGCAGTTTCACGAAATTGTCAAAAAATATGTCGGCATTAAAGAATTAACACCGACAATCGTAAATGAATTTATTAAGAAAATTATTGTTCACGCTCCCGACAAATCAAGCGGACACAGAGTACAAAAGATACAGATTATATTTAATTTCATCGGTGAATTTACTCCGCAAAAAGAGTTTATTCCCGATAAAAAGGAAATTCCGCAAGACTATTTCTAATCTTGCGGAAAATACTTCCTTATTAACCCCGTACTTTTCAGTACGATGTTTCTTTTTGGTCGAGGTGACAGGATTTGAACCTGCGACCTCTGCGTCCCGAACGCAGCGCTCTACCAAACTGAGCCACACCTCGAAAAATATTTTATTACATTGCTCCTGACAACTTTTAATATTATAATACAAAAACATTAAAAAGTCAAGTGTATATTTTACAATATGTTAAATTAAAAAGTCTTGCAAAAAATGCAATTTGCATATATAATATAAAATAGGGTAAATAAGGGAGGTAATTTATGCAAAGAGTAATTTGTTTAATATTGACATTTGTATTGTTCGTTGCTACCTGTGGATGTGTAACAGATGGTTATAAAGAAGATTACAATGTTGTTACTTCGTTTTATCCCGTTATGTTACTTACAAAGATGGTAACTGAGAATATTGACGGAATCAATGTAACAAATCTTGCTTCTCCTGATACCGGATGCTTACACGATTATACTTTGCTGCCTGATGATTTAAAAAATCTTCAAAAGGCAGATGCGTTTATAATTAATGGATTTGGTATGGAAGGCTATATCGAAAAGCTGTATGAACAGCAACCAGATTTAAAAACTATTGATTTGTCAAAGGGCATTGATGCTTATAATGATAATGCTCACATATGGTTATCACCAAAAAATGCGCAAAAAATGATTGCTACACTTTGCTATGAGCTTGTAACTGCTTTACCGGAGTACAGTGACGCCTTAAACAGTAATACAAAGAAGTACACAAATATGTTAATAGAGCTTGATGATGAAATGAAATCTGCTTCATCGGTATTTAACAATGTTGGCGTAATAACATGTCACGAAGCGTTTGATTACTTTGCTGCTGAATATAACATCCGTATTGATGGTACGATACAAAGAGAACCTGGTGAAGAACCAACAACAAAAGAATTGGTAGAAACTACCAATCTTATAAAATCACTTAATATTAAAATTCTACTTGCAGAACCACAATATTCAACAACAGCAGCGGATACGCTTGCGAGAGAAACCGGTGCTACTGTTTATGAGCTTGACCCACTTGTTACAGGTCATAACACCGATACACCTACTGTCTACTTTGAAAAAATGAAAAATAATTTAAAAATACTAATAGAAGCAATCCGAAAGGAATGAAAAATTTGAGTAAGCAAAAATATGATAACAGTTCAATTTCATCACTAAAAGGGGCGGAGCGTGTAAGAGCACGACCAGGAGTAATCTTCGGTTCTGACGGGCTTGACGGTTGCTGTCATTCGTTTTTTGAAATACTGTCAAACTCTATCGACGAAGCAAGAGAGGGGTTTGGATCAGTAATAGAAGTAACACGTCACCGTGATGGTTCGATTACTGTGGAAGACCATGGCAGAGGAATCCCTGTTGGCTACAACGAAAAAGAAGGTCGTTATAACTGGGAACTTATTTTTTGCGAGATGTACGCAGGAGGTAAGTATAATAACAATAGCGGTGAAAACTACGAGTATTCGTTAGGTCTTAACGGGCTTGGTGCCTGTGCAACCCAGTATGCATCAGAGTATATGGATGTTGAGATAAGACGTGATGGAAATATTTACAGACTCCATTTTGAAAAAGGTGAGAATATTGGTGGTCTTGCTGAGGAACCAACTCGTTTTAAAGCTACAGGAACCAAAATCAAATGGCGCCCTGACCTTGACGTTTTTACTGATATTGATATTCCAGCCGAATATTTTATAAATGTAATGAGAAAGCAGGCTGTTGTTAACAGTGGAGTTAAATTCTTGTTTAACAACGAAACCGAAGAGGGCGATGTTGAAAAAACAGAGTTTATATATGAAAACGGAATTACAGACTATTTAAAAGAACTCAGCGGTGAAAACTCAATTACAGCACCGTCATATTTCGAAACTGAGCGACGTGGACGTGACCGCGAGGACAAGCCGGAGTATAAGGTAAAACTTTCTGTTGCTTTCTGTTTTAATCCGCAGGTAAGTGCCATTGAGTATTATCACAATTCCAGTTTCCTTGAGCATGGTGGTTCACCTGATAAGGCCGTAAGAAGTGCTTTTGTTTCAGTAATAGACCAGTATTTGAAAACAAATGGTAAATATACCAAGAATGAAAGCAAAATACTTTTTGCCGATGTTGCTGATTGCTTGTGCCTTGTAAGCAACTCATTTTCTACAATGACAAGCTACGAAAATCAAACTAAAAAGTCAATAACAAATAAATTTATTCAGGAAGCTATGACCGATTTTCTTAAAGAAAATCTTGAAATTTATTTAATCGAAAATAAAACTGATGCAGAAAAAATTGCTAACCAGGTTTTAATAAATAAGCATAGTCGTGAAAGTGCTGAAAAAGCTCGTGTTAACGTCAAAAAGATGCTCAGTGGTAATAACGATGTGCTTTCAAGAGTTAAAAAATTTGTTGACTGTCGCACTAAAGACGTATCGAGACGTGAGCTATATATTGTTGAGGGTGATTCTGCTTTAGGTTCCTGTAAATTAGGACGCGATGCTGAATTTCAGGCAATTATGGCAATACGAGGTAAAATTCTTAACTGTTTAAAAGCGGATTACAACAAAATATTTAAAAGTGAAATTATTGTGGATTTGCTTAGAGTGCTAGGCTGTGGTGTTGAAGCAAAGTCTAAGCATAATAAGGATTTTAACACATTTGAGCTTGAAAACTTAAGATGGAACAAAATTATTATCTGTACCGATGCCGATGTTGATGGATATCAGATAAGAACGCTCGTTTTAACTATGTTTTACAGATTAATGCCAACTTTAATTGAAAAAGGCTATGTTTATATTGCAGAATCGCCTTTGTTTGAGTTCACTGTTGGTGGTAAGAATAAAGAACAGTCATACTTTGCTTTTGACGAAGCAGAAAAAGCAAAGCTGATTAAAAAACTTGAAGGACAGAAGTATACAATTCAACGTAGTAAAGGTCTTGGTGAAAACCAACCTGAAATGATGTGGGAAACAACAATGAACCCTGAAACAAGAAGATTAATCAAGGTTGTTCCTGAAAGTGACCCTGCTCTTGTCCAGGCAAAATTTGAATTGTTGCTTGGTGATGATTTGCAGGGCAGAAAAGATCATATTGCAAAAAACGGTAAGTATTATATTGATTTAACAGATGTTAGTTAGGAGATTGCTATGAAATACGATGTAATTATTATTGGTGCAGGACCGTCTGGTATTTTTTGTGCATACGAATTAAAAAAGAAGGTGCCTGATATTAAAGTCCTTATGATTGAAAAAGGTAGAGCGATTGAACACAGAATGTGTCCAAAAAGGAAAACAAAAGCTTGTGTCGGCTGCAAGCCTTGTTCAATTACCACAGGTTTTGCAGGAGCAGGGGCTTTTTCAGATGGTAAGCTTTCACTATCACCCGATGTTGGCGGTCACTTGCCTGAAATTCTTGGTTATGACGAAACTGTTGACCTTATTAAAAAAGCTGACGATATTTATCTTGAATTTGGTGCAGATACAAAGGTTTATGGTGTAGACAAAGAAGATGTTATCAGAGAAATCAGAAAAAAGGCAATTGGTGCAAATTTAAAACTTATTGAATGTCCTATCCGTCATCTTGGAACAGAAGAAGGCTATAAGATTTATGGTAAGCTTCAACAGCACCTTTTAAATTCAGGTGTGGAAATTATATTTAACACAATGGTTACTGATATTATAATTAAAGACGGTGTTGCAAAAGGCATTAAAACCGATAATGGCGAATATTATTCAGATGAAATTGTTTCAGCTGTCGGCAGAGAAGGTGCCGAATGGTTCAGCAATATATGTAGAAACCATAATATTGAAATTCAGGTTGGAACAGTTGATATAGGTGTACGCGTAGAGGTTCGTGATGAGGTTATGGACTTTCTTAATAAGAATCTTTACGAAGCTAAGCTTGTGTATCATACATCGACTTTTGACGACAAGGTTAGAACTTTTTGCAGCAATCCAAGTGGTGAGGTTGCAACTGAATATTATGATAATGGGCTTGCTGTTGTTAATGGACATGCATATAAGTCAAAGGACTTTAAAACTAATAACACAAATTTTGCTTTGTTGGTATCTAAAAACTTTACAAAACCTTTTAAAACTCCAATTGAGTATGGTAAACATATAGCTCAGCTTGGAAATATGCTATGCGATGGGAAAATTCTTGTACAGACTTATGGTGATTTTAAAAGAGGAAGAAGAACAACTGAAGAACGAATCGCAAGAAATAATTTGCGTCCCACTTTAAAGGATGCTGTTCCCGGTGATTTATCTCTTGTATTACCATACAGAATTATGATTGACATCGATGAAATGCTTACAGCACTGGATAAGGTTACTCCCGGTATTGCTTCTGAAGAAACATTGCTTTATGGTGTTGAGGTTAAATTTTATTCTAATAAGGTTGTTGTGAATAAAGATTTTGAAACCAGCATCAAAGGACTTCGTGCTATTGGTGATGGTGCCTCAGTTACAAGAGGATTGATGCAGGCATCTGCAAACGGTATTAGCGTTGCAGACAGTATACTAAAAGACATAATATAACAATCACACCCTGTTTTTATAACAGGGTGATTTGTTATTGCTATTTATAACATTTGAGGTGTATTTATGAAATTC
>JAZNGX010000008.1:0-17649 GCA_045576675.1 Clostridia bacterium
CCCATCGTTGATAAGCCCACATTGCAGTATATCGTAGAGGAAGCCGTTGCTTCGGGTATCGAGGACATTTTGATCATAACAGGGCGGACAAAGCGCGCCATCGAGGATCATTTTGACAAATCCTATGAGCTTGAAACTGAGCTTGAAAAAAGCGGGAAAATCGAATTTTTAAAAACGCTGCAGGATATTTCAAATCTGGCAAACATCCATTATGTCCGTCAAAAAGAGGCCAAGGGTCTGGGGCACGCTATATATTGCGCGAAGCTCTTTGCGGAAAATGAACCCTTTGCCGTTTTGCTTGGCGATGACGTGGTGGATGCCCAAACACCCTGCCTAGCTCAGATGATCAGCCAGTTTGAAAAATATCAATCCACAATTTTAGGCGTTCAAACCGTTGCACCCTCTGAAACCTCAAAATATGGTATCGTGAAAGGTTCCCAAATCAGCGACCGAATTTACGAGGTTCAGGACATGGTTGAAAAGCCGGCTCCCGGAACTGCGCCCTCTAACGTTGCGGTTTTAGGCCGTTATATCATCACCCCGGAAATTTTCCGCTGTCTGGAGGAAACCACGCCGGGCGCAGGCGGAGAAATCCAACTGACAGATGCTTTGCGGAAGCTGGCTAACCGCGAGAAGATGTATGCTTACGACTTCGTCGGTCGCCGCTATGACGTAGGCTCAAAGCAGGGCTATCTGGAGGCAAGCGTTGAATTTGCCTTAAAGCGACCGGACCTGCGTGATGATTTTATCAGCTATCTTAAAAAAGTTGTATCCAATCTTTAAGCACACAGGAGTCGAGCCTCGCATGGTTTGAAAACATAAATTTTGAATATTACTGCAGAAAATTCTGCGGATATACGACAGTATTATCCTTGATTTTTCTTTGTCCTATAACAAAATTTATTGTTTTGAAACTCTTCGACCTTAAACGCAAAAAAATTCGATGCAATTTTAATGCGGAGGACGAAGAATGGCTGACGCCTTTCGAGGACGACAAATTGAAAGTGTGCTAATTTTTCAGTTTAAGGCATACGGGGTTCAACTCCCGTGTGCTTTGTTAATAATATTTACCGCTATTTTGCCATACACCTTACGCTTGCATTCAAAAGGCAAAACCTCTTCTGCTGATGTTTCGCAAACAAAAATACCATTGTCTGAAATAAGACCTCTATTGTATATTTCCTTCACCGCCCAGACGCATAAGCCTTTATTGTACGGAGGGTCAAGGAAAACTACATCATACTTTTTGCTGCACGATTTCAAAAATTGCTCGGCAGACATATTGTGCAAGCGTGAATTTTCATCAAGATGTGATTTTTTTATGTTTTGCAAAATAATATCTGCTGCATCCTTTTGCTGCTCAACAAAATCGCAGAATGCTGCACCTCGGCTTAACGCCTCTAAGCCCAAAGCACCGCTTCCGGCAAACAAATCAAGCACAGTGCTGTTATAAATATTGAATTGTATTATTGAAAACATCGACTCTTTTACTCTGTCAGTTGTAGGTCTTGTATTGTCACCATCCAGAGAAAAAAGCTTACATCCTCTTGCACTTCCTGAAATAATTCTCAAATTAATACAACCCCTCTATTATATTTTACCTAAATATGCATATTTGTCAACACTTTTTCAAATAATATTAAAGATTTCGTTAGATTTTTTTAATTTAATGGAGTCATAACCCTTGTGACAGGTTATGTCACACTTAACCAAAATCCCCCGAATTCTTCTTTCTTTGTGCCGCTTTTTTAATAAGCGGCTGTTTTTTTGTCAAAATTCAGCGAATTCTATCATACAATGTAACACTGGAGGTCGATTTATGCTAATTACAATACTTTTAAAACATTTTTTTGCATTACTCTCATACGTTTCTTCTCTCAATTCTTTTCCAAAGCCTCTTTCTGCAAAAGAAGAAATGCAGCTGATTGAAAAATTCAAAAAGGGTGATGAACAGGCTAAATGCAAGCTTATTGAGCATAATCTGAGGCTTGTGGCACACATTGCAAAAAAATACACCGCTTCAGGAAAAGAAACAGATGATTTGATTTCAATAGGCACGATAGGTCTGATAAAAGGCATAAACAGCTTTAAAATCGAAAAGGGTGCAAAGCTTTCAACCTACATATCACGTTGTATCGAAAACGAAATACTAATGTGTATACGTTCATCAAAAAAGCTGCAGAACGAGGTTTCACTTGACGAGCCAATAGGAACAGATTCCGAAGGCAATCAGATTACCTTCAACAGTATTTTAAGTAACAGCGATGACGAAGTGTTCGATTCAATCGACAGCAAAATTATGATTAACAAGCTTTACAAAAGTATAGAAGCCGTATTATCCCCACGCGAAAAAGAAGTTATTGTTCTTCGTTACGGTCTTTCGGGAGAAAAGGAATTAACACAAAAGGAAGTTGCAAAAAAGCTTAAAATATCACGTTCGTATATATCAAGGATTGAAAAGCACGCAATTGAGCTTTTAAGAGAACAAATGAAGGACGGTTAAAAACCGCCCTTCAACAAATCCAATTAATCTCTTATTACCAATGTTTTCGGTGCCGCAAGCGGTTGGATATTCACAAAATCCTCCCACAGATAAACTGTAACCGTTTTAACTGTAGCATCTCCAACCTGAACATCATAGCACGCCTCATCTTCTGAAGTTACGTCATAAGACAAAGCTTCAACCTCTCCGTTTGCATTTGTGTAATACATAACAAGCTTTGCTTCCTCTTTGACAACCTCTTCAGGAATGTAAACTGTTGCACTTACAGAACCATCCCAGTTTTCATAGAAGGTAGCACCAAGCGAAGGCTCGGTGATGGCACCGTCAGTACATATTACGTCAGCTTTCAACAGCGAATCGTTGCCATACTCAATTATAACCTTTGACCACTCATCCTTTGTTCCCGAATAGTAAACCTTTTCAATTGCAGTACATCCCATAAACGCATTATCGAAAATTGTTTTTACAGAATTACTGATATATACTTCTTTAAGTGATGTACAGCCTGCAAATGTACTGTTGGGGATATTGTCAAAATCAGGTGATAGCTTTGCAGTTACAAGCTTTGTGCAATTTTCAAACACACCTGTATTCATTTTAACCAATCCTGCAGGAATTTCTATTGACGTTATTGATGTTCCTGCAAAAGCGGCGTTGCCGATTAATTTGATGTTTTCAGGCAATATAATTTCTTCAATAAAATCATTTCCTTCAAATGCACTGTTATAGAAGGTTGCATTTTCTGAATTTATTACAAGCGTTTTCAAATTTACGCAACCACCGAATATATTTTTATTAATCGTTTTTACGCCCTTTGGAATTGTAAATGCTGTCAGGGAAGTACAATTATGAAATGCACCTCCGCCTATTTCACTAACGGCGTCACCTAATGTTACATTTTCAAGTGATGTACATCCTGAAAATACGCTGCCCCTAATCGCTCCGCTGTTAAGGCTAAAATCTGTTAAAGCTGTACAGCCTGAAAATGCACTTCCGTAAACAGTTGCATTATTAACTACAGCTTCTTCTAATGAAGTACAGTTATAAAATGCAGAACCGCCTATACTATCTATACTATCAGGGAAGTTAATTTCCTTGAGCTTTGAGCAGCCTGAAAATACTCTGCTGCTGATATCTTCAACGCCGTCTGCCAGCGTAACCTTTTCAAGATTCACACAGTCTGCAAACATATCAGGTTCAATATATGTAAGAGATGACGGAATAATAACTTCACTGTAGCCTGTGCCCTTAAACACACTATCATCTGTGCTTGTAACTGTTGAAGGAATTTCAAGCGTTCCTGTAAGTGATGCACAACCCTCAAAAGCAGAATAACCAATATATTTCAAGTTTTCGGGGAAATTAAAGTTTTTAAGCTTTACACAGCCTTTGAATGTGTCATTATGAATTTCCTCATAATTATTCGACAAAACTACGCTTTCAAGATTAACTGCATTCTCAAACAAAGCGTAACAACCATCACCGACATTTCTTTTATTTACAACATTATCACCCATAGTAACGTTAACAAGATTTTTGCAATCATTAAATGCATAATCTTCAAGTATTGTTACAGTATCGGGTACTGCAAAATCAGTAATACTGCTGTTTTGCGGCATACGTACAAGTATTCTTTTTACATTATAGTCTAAATTATATAAAACACCATTTTCTGTGCCAAAGTAATTGCCTTCTGCAGGCTCTATGTAAAACTCTTTAAGATTGTTACAACCTTCAAACACGCTGTCTATATAAGCAATATCACCATTTAATATAATTTTTTCAAGATGCACTGCATTATCAAAAGCACCGTACTCAACACCAAACACATTTTCGGCAGTCATAGTGAACACCTTTTCCTCGCTGTACAGATAATATAACATATTCAAACCATTTGCCGTAATACTATACACCGCACCGTCAGCTGTGCATAGACTTTCATTTCCATCTGCAATAATTACTTCTGAAACCCATGTTGTACCATCAAGAAAATCTGTCTTGTTAAATGTTGAAGGAAGCTTTATTGTTTCAAGGTTAGTCATACGCTTTACCAATTGCCATGCAAAACCCGTCATACCCTCTGCACATTCAAGCACCTTAACGGCTTCCAAATCGATAGGCAGATGAGATGTAGTTGTATTACCGACATATTCAAGATACAAATACCCGTCAGAATACAAGGTATACGTTACCTTATTATATATACCACTTTCTACTATTGAGGTCTTTGTTTCACTTGTGATACCATTATTCTGTGCATACTGATGAGCATAGCTGCCATAAACAACAACTACTGTTATATCACTGTTTTCAAGACCTGTATCTGCCATTGAGGTTATGTTTTCACCCAATGTAACTTTTTTCAGGTTTACACAACCGTAAAAAGCATGCTCAAGAATAGCCAAAACCGTATCCGGAACAACATATTCTTCACCTTCTTTGTGTGATGGATATCGCACCAGAGAAGTCAAATCACTGTTAAAGATAATACCATCATCCGAGCAATAATAATTGTTATAAGCATCAACTTCGTACGTTGTAACTGCAAGACCATCAAACGCATAGCTGTCTATAGCTGTAATTCCTTCATCTATTACAACCTTTATAATCTTATCAGCATAAGCCTTCCACGGTGCATCACCTGTAAAGCCAACTGTACCGTTGCCGCTAAGTGTTAACACACCGTTACCATCATAAGCCCAAGTCACATTTTCGTTAACAGCACCGCTTGCAGGTGTTACAATGAAATCAAATGTCACTGTTGTACTCAACCCGCTTTTAAGTGCGTAACCTTCAGGAACAACCAGCTTAGCAGTAACTGCTGTTGTTCCCAGTGCCTCGGTTGAAGGTACAACTTCATAAGTTAAAGGAATATTGACTATTGTTCCATAAGACGTAACACCTGTTGTAGTTTCAGGAAGCTTTACTTCAGAATAAAGCATAGCACTAACATCAGACGGTGCATTTACGGATGTAATTTCAGTTCTTATAATTTCAACATCAATTCCGTTTTCAACCGCATAGTCATAAGCATAGCTTCCTGCAGGCGTATAAATTACAATATTGTCACAACCTTCAAAAGCATTGTCTGCAATTTCTGTAACTTCAGGATAAATATAAACAGACTCTAACGCACAATTTGCAAATGCATATTCACCAATTTTAGTTGCCATATCAACACCAACAGAGCCGGTGTTTGATTTTTGTTCATACAACACAAGAGTTTTTCTGTCAGCCGAATAAATAAAATAGCCATTATCATAATAAGTTGTATTTGTTGACTCAACCTCAACGACTTCCAGACTTTTTGCATTTCTAAAAGCTTTTGCATTCAAATCTGTAACAGATTGTGGTATATCTACAGTAACAACATTTGTGTCACTGAACAAATCGTTACCAAGCCTTGCTATACCACCACCGATTGTTACAGATATTATATCTGAATTATGAGCATACCAAGGAGTTTTGTTGTCTGTTGTATTGTCAAAATCAGCCAATGATATTCCATAGCTGTCACCGTAAATACTTAATTCACCCCATGAATACAACTTCCATGTCGCATTAGCACCACACCTGCCACTTGGGTTTGCTGCGTTAACTGCCACAGTAAAACTGAATTGATTCGACACGCCATCCAATAACGTATAACCCTCGGGTATCTCTGCAACTACAGTAACATCCTGTGTACCAACCACTGTCAAATCAGGTGTATTAAGATATGTAAGCGGCACCGAAAATATATTTCCCATAGTGTCACGCGCATTTATTTTTGCCGGAAGGCTTGTCAATGCAGAATTCTGTGTTACCGGATAAGGGTCACTTATGTTATTAAAAAAATACTCGATTACCTTTTCCTGCTCCACATCTTCTCCACTGCCAAAAGTAAATTTTGCATTTAATAATGACTTATTTCCGCTTTCTGTTACTTTTACTTTTGCCCATTCTTCTTCCGTTCCGTTATAAATTACATACTGCAGATTTTCTGCATAGGCAAATGCATTTTGTATAACAGTTGTCAGTGTAGTTGGAAGCACTACAGTTTCAATATAGTATAAGCCCGTAAGAGAATTATTTGTAATCATAGTAATACCTTCTTCAAATACTACTTTTAAAATCTCTTGCTCCATCCCCTGCCATACAGATGTGTCGGTAACCTTTACATACCCTTTACCTGAAAATGTAAGGGTTCCTGTTTTTGTATCAAACACTGCCGAAAAGCCACCCAGCATTGAAGAATCAAGCTCAATTTCTTCAGCATAAACAGGTAAAACAATTGTTGACATCAGCATAATCAGGCTGAGTAACATACATATCAGTTTTTTCATCGCTATTTCTCCTTTATATCATAATATTATTATTTTATCACTTTTTCATCAATGTTTCAACACAATCATATTTTTAACTACTGTAATTTTTCACAAAAAATGCCATCTGTTTTCAAATAATGCAACAACACAGATGGCAAAATATTTCAACTTTCCTTTCGTATTATCGTCATAGAGTCATTTTCTTCAACATGGATTTCCTCTGACAAAATATGAAAGTATGTGGTGCTTATAAAATCAGGGTCATCGAGCTTGCGGAACTGTGACGGAGAATACCCCGTAATTTCCTTGAATACTCTGTTGAAAGTGCGTATGTTATTAAAGCCACAGCTTAATGCAACATCAATTATCGTTGTTTTTTTATCCCTCAGAAGCTCCGCAGCGTGTTCAGTCCGCAACGTATTAATGTAAGAAACAAACGACATTCCGACCATACTTTTAAAAAGTCTGGACAAATGACATTCGCTCATACCCATTTGCTTTGCAGCAATTTCAAGATTTATTTCATCGGTAAAATTATTGTTTATATATTCCTGCAGCCTTTGCATATCGTAAGTAAGCTGTGCACGTTTGCTTTTACGACCTCCGTTTTCGGCTTTTTTGGGTATATGCCTTTTTAAAAGATACCAAAAATAACGTATTGCAGACTTTATTATTTCATTGCAATATGGCTGTTTTTTTTCAAGCTCTGTGCCAACGATTTCAAACAGTCTTTTAACCTCGTCATACAAGCCGAACTTAACAAGTGTTTCTTTTTTTATAAGTGACGAATCAAAATCAGAGCTGTGATACACACTGCCCAAAACATTCGTGCCAAAATGCATAAACTCTAAAGAATTTGCCATATTAAAGGACGGACTTGAATGAGTTTCACCACTGTCGCAAATAATAAGGTCGCCTTTTTTTGCAGTGTGATTTTTGCCGTCAATTCTTATTACTGTGCTGCCGCTTTTAACAAAAATCAATTCGATTTCCTGATGCCAGTGCGGCAAAAAGCCCGTATCATCGTACGAACCCGTCCAAACGTGCAGGTCATTATCATATTTTCTTAACTCGTGAATTACCTTCATAAAGCCTCACCCAAAACAAGTATATCAAAAATCGCAAAATTTGTCCATATATAAACATAAATTAGCGAGATTTATTTTTATATTATTATTATAATGAAATTAGATAGTTATATTTTATTTATATAAAGGAGGATTTTATCATGGCAGAAAGCAGATTAATCGGTGGATATCCTGCAATTGGTATCAGACCGACAATTGACGGACGAAGAGGACCTTTAAAGGTTCGCGAAAGCCTTGAAGACCAGACTATGAATATGGCAAAATCAGTTGCAAAGCTGTTTGAGGAAAACCTTAAATATTCAAACGGTGAGCCTGTTAAGGTTGTTATTGCAGACACAACAATCGGTCGTGTTGCAGAAGCAGCTGCATGCGAAGAAAAATTCAGAAAAGAGGGTGTAGCTATTACACTTACAGTTACACCATGCTGGTGCTACGGCTCTGAAACAATGGATCAGGATCCAACAACAATCAAAGGTGTTTGGGGTCTTAATGCAACAGAAAGACCGGGTGCTGTTTACTTGGCATCAGTTCTTGCTACACACGCACAAAAAGGTCTTCCTGCATTTGGCATTTACGGACACGATGTAGTTGATGCTGATGACAGTACAATCGGTGCTGATATTCAGGAAAAGCTTCTTAGATTCGGCCGTGCAGCAGTTGCAGTTGCTACTATGAGAGGAAAATCATATTTGCAGATTGGTTCAATCTGTATGGGTATCGGCGGCTCAATTATTGACTCTGATTTCTTAGAGAGCTATTTAGGCTTAAGAGTTGAATCAGTTGACGAGGTTGAAATTATCCGTCGAATGTCTGAATGCATTTATGACGAGGCTGAATACCAGAAGGCTTTGGCATGGGCAAAAGAAAAATGCAATATCGGCTTTGACAAAAACCCTGACTTTGTTAAAAAGAGCGATGCTGAAAAGGAAGAACAGTTTGAATTTGTTGTAAAAATGGCAGTTATTATTCAGGAAATGATGAACGGCTGCAAAACTCTTCCTGCAGGTTGTGAGGAAGAAATGGTTGGTCACAACGCTATTGCAGCAGGCTTCCAGGGACAAAGACAGTGGACAGACTTCTATCCAAACGGTGACTTTGCAGAAGCTGTACTAAATACATCTTTCGACTGGAACGGTGCAAGAGAGCCTTATATTCTTGCTACTGAAAACGACGTATTAAACGGCATAACAATGTTGTTTGGTAAATTGCTTACAAACACAGCTCAGATGTTTGCTGATGTTCGTACATACTGGAGCGGTGCAGCAATTGACAGAGTAACAGGCTATAAGATTGAAGGACACGCCAAAGAATCTGATGGTATCATCCACTTAATCAATTCAGGTGCTTGCTGTCTTGATGCTAACGGCAAAGCAACTGATGCCAACGGTAATGCAGTTATGAAGCCCTGGTACGACGTAACAAAAGAAGATCAGGATGCTATTATGGCAGCAACAACATGGAACGCAGCTGACAACGGATATTTCCGTGGCGGCGGTTATTCATCACGTTTCTTAACAGAGGCTGAAATGCCCTGCACAATGATTCGTTTGAATCTTGTTAAAGGCTTAGGCCCTGTTATCCAGATTGCTGAAGGTTGGACAGTTAATTTACCATCTGAGGTTTCTGATACATTATGGAAGCGTACAGACTATACATGGCCTTGCACATGGTTTGCTCCAAGATGTGACGGCAAGGAAGGCTCACCGTTCAAAACAGCTTATGATGTTATGAACAACTGGGGTGCTAACCACGGTTCAATTTCTTACGGACATATCGGTGCTGACCTTATTACAATGTGCTCAATGCTCAGAATTCCTGTATGTATGCACAACGTTCCTGAAGAAAAAATCTTCAGACCAAAAGCATGGGATGCATTTGGAATGGACAAAGAAGGCGCAGACTACAGAGCTTGTGCTACTTATGGCCCGATGTATAAATAATATAAATTTAAAAGCAGAGTTCAAACGAACTCTGCTTTACTTTTTATATAAAATCCAATACTTCACTTTTTATCCTTCTAAAATAGTACACTGTCAATAAAACCGAAAACAGCTCTGCAATCGGAAACGACAGCCACACAAGTGTAAGCTTATCTGTAAGCGACAGCAGAAATGCAACAGGCAGCAGTACAACAAGCTGACGTGTGAACGAAATAACCATACTTGGCACACCGCGTCCAATTGCCTGAAACATAGAACCTGTAACAATACAAAATGCCGCCGGAATAAATACTGTGCTGAGTATTCTGAGTGCAGGAACACCAATTCCCATCATACTTTCCTGTGCATTAAACGCCTTTAACAACAGCTCTGGCACTGCAAGAATTACAACAAACCCGACCGCCATAATGCACATTGCATATTTTGTGGCAGTCTTTAAGGTTTTCAGCATACGCTCCTTGTTGCCCGCACCAAAATTGTATCCCATAATCGGAACAATACCGTTGTTCAAGCCAAAAACAGGCATAAACACAACAGACTGAAGCTTGTAATACACACCAAAAACAGCCGTTGCAGTAGATGTAAAGCCCATCAGAATTTTATTGACACCAAATACCATAAATGATGAAATTGACTGCATTATTATAGTAGGCAGCCCAACAGCATAAATCTTTTTGATAACCAAAACGTCAAGCTTGAATTTTTTAAAGCACATTTTTATTTCAGGATTCCGCTTGCTTTGCAGTATTATCGCCATAAGCATTGCAATTATCTGACCTGCAACAGTTGCAATTGCCGCACCTTTAATTCCCATTGCGGGGCAGCCAAAATACCCAAAGATAAAAATCGGGTCAAGAATTATATTTATTATTGCACCTGCACCCTGGGTAAGCATAGTATAAAAGGTTTTTCCTGATGCCTGCATAATTTTTTCATACATAACTTCCAGAAATACACCGAACGAAAAAAAGCATACAACAGAAAGATAATCTATACCATAATTAATTATCACGTTTGACTCGGTCTGGAACTCAAAAAATGGTTTTATAAAAAACAGTGCAAGCACAAAAATCAAAATATAGCTTAGTATACTAAGCATTACGCCGTGCTCTGCAACGCTTGATGCAAAATCATTTTTCTTTTCACCAAGACTTCGCGAAGCAAGTGAGTTTACACCAACACCTGTTCCGACAGCTATTGCAATCAACACATTCTGCACAGGAAACGCAAGAGATACTGCAGTTAATGCATCCTCAGAAATTTGCGCAACAAACATACTGTCTACCACGTTATACAACGCCTGAACAAGCATAGATATAATCATTGGCAGTGACATATTAATAATAAGCTTATTTATGGGCATAACACCCATTTTGTTTTCCTTTATTGACATTCGTACCTCCGTTATTTTTTGAACAATGCTATCGCTTCTGCAACAGTTGAAACAAAATCAATTTTTACATCCTTTATATTTTTTACGCTGCTTTTATTCCAAGCAGGAACAACAATTCTGTCAAACCCAAGCTTTACAGCTTCAGCAATTCTGCGTTCAACAAAATTAACGGCACGAACCTCACCTGTAAGACCAATTTCACCAATCACTGCAGTAGTTTTTGGTATTTCAAAGCCTTTAAAGCTTGATGCAATTGCAAGGGCAATCCCCAAATCCGCTGCAGGCTCATCCAATCTCATTCCGCCTGTAACATTAACATACCCGTCCTGAGTACCAAGACTTAGCTTAACTCTTTTTTCAAGCACCGCCATAATAAGTGCCACTCTGTTGAAATCAACGCCTGTAGACATTCTTCTCGGCACAGGGAACGCAGTTTTTGTAACCAACGCCTGCACCTCAACAAGAATCGGTCTTGTACCCTCCATAGAGCAGATTACGCAAGAACCCTGCATATTATCCTGACGCTCCCCAAGCATAAGCTCAGAGGGATTTAATATCTCAGCAAGCCCCTTGTCACGCATTTCAAAAACGCCAATTTCGTTTGTAGAGCCAAATCTGTTTTTTACAGCCCGCAAAATTCTGTGTTGCTGATGCTGCTGACCTTCAAAGTACAAAACGCAGTCAACCATATGCTCTAACACCCTCGGCCCTGCAAGGTTACCATCCTTTGTAACGTGCCCAACCAAAAACACAGATATGTTATTTTCTTTGGCAATTTTCATCAATGTCATTGTTGCCTCACGTACCTGACTGACACTGCCTGACGCCGAAGTAAGCTCAGGACGATATACCGTCTGTACAGAATCTATAATAACAACTGCAGGCGATGTTTCGTTTATTGTTGCCTCTATTTCATCAAGATTTGTTTCTGAATAAAGAAGTATATTGTCTGACGTTACACCAAGACGATCGGCACGCATTTTAATTTGTGCCTGCGATTCCTCTGCTGATACATAAAGGATAGTTTTATCCTCGCTTATTGTGCGGCACATTTGCAAAGACAAGGTTGATTTTCCGATACCCGGTGCACCGCCAATCAACACTAAAGAGCCACGAACGACACCGCCGCCCAGCACCCTGTCAAATTCACCGATGCCTGTTGTAAAACGTTCTTCTGCAGTAATATTTACATCCTTAAGCTTTTTCGGGCGTGATGCAGGAGCAGCCACCGTTGCAACAGTTGAAGCTTTGGTTGATTTTGAAACCTTTTGCTCCACCATACTGTTCCATGCACCGCATCCTAAGCATTTACCCATCCATTTTGATGACTCATAACCACACTCGGTACAGAAAAAAACTGTTTTTTCTTTCATATTACTACCTCAAATCAATAATTTCTCATATTGTAATACTGCAGATACTTGTAGCCCTTAAGCTTTTCAAGCTGCTCGCCCTTGTAAAACATATCAAATTCACCATCATAAAAATATGTTGGTGCAATCACCTGAACTTCTTCAAAAATGTTGTTTACATAGTCATAAAACGGTGGCATTTTCATATTAATATACTTCATCATAAGAACAGATAAAAAGTTTGATGAAATATAGCCGTAATCACCTGTCATAACCTTGCCGCCATTATCCGAAATCTGTTTTTTCGCGGCATCGTTACCCCATATCATATAAGGCACACTGTGCTTTAACGTAACAGTTTCAAGCGAATCGTCATTAAAATCAACACCTATATTGTCATATCCTATAAAATCGCCGTCAAAGTATGGAAGGTGGTCACCAAAGAATACCACAACCGTAGGCTCGTCCAGAGTTCTTGTGAAATCAGTTACATCTTTAAGTAACGCCACTGCGTCTTCAAGTCCGTACATATAATTGTTTACTATGTTATAAAGCTCGTCGCTCATTCCATCAATCGGTTTCATTGCAGGCTCGCCAAACAACTCATAATCTCTGTACGGTCCGTGATTCTGGATAGTAACTGTAAAATTAAAATAATTTTTATCAGGGTATTTTTCAAGATGCTCTTTGTATTCATCAATAATAAGACCCGAGGTAACCTTATCTGAAATATACCAGTTTACCTTTTCAACATCGTCAGGCAAATCATCCTTGGTTATAAATTTTTCAAAACCCATACGTCTGTATACATTCTGTCTGTTGTAAAACCACTTATCACCGGGGTGTATTGCCACCGAACGAAAACCCATTTCATTAAGCATATAAGGCAGGCAATACATATTCTTTGTAATATGCGTTTTATAAACTGTCGGCAACGACTTGTCAAGCAACGAAAGATTTGCACCGCTTAAAAACTCAAACTCTGTGGATGAAGTTCCGCCTGCAAAGCCAGGAACGACCAAAGTTCCGTACAAAGCCTCTTTTTTTAGCTTGTTATATTCCTTCATTGGATTTTTTCCGTTATAGTATTCAACATTTTCACCAATCGATGGGTCAAAAAACGCCTCACTCATTATAGCAATAATATTAGGCATTTTCTGCCCTTTATCAAACTCTTTGCCATATGGTGCCATATATTCCTCTGCTTTTTGGGGAGTGTACCCATCGGGCTTTTTATAATAAACATTGGTGGTCTTATAAAGAAAACTATATATAAGACCTCTTGAATTGTTCATACTTACATCGTTATATTGGTTTTCACAAATCACAAAGCTGTCATAAAGCCACTGATTATGATAAATATACTTAACTGAAACCACACTTATTGCAACAACGCACAAAATGCCCGCAAGCCTTACATACCACTTTGGTTTTCTGCTTTTTACAAAAAGAGCAGAAAGCACGGTAAGGGCAACAATCGCCAACCCTGTCGCAACAACCTTCATACTTATTACAATGTCATAATTCTTAAGAATTGTTGTTGCTTCGTTGAACAAATTAAAGTCGTTTGGAATAAGCGGTTCGTCACGAAAATACACTTTATAGTTGTTAACTGTAAGCAACGCAAAGATAAACACACCTGTAATACCATAGCTTATGCATATACTGTTTGTGATAAAATACAATGCCACCATACACATAAACACAGGCAGCAGATTAAACACAAACAAAAGCGGTGCTTTGTAAAAATTTGCCGCAACAGCAGGGTCTGTTATCTGCATAAACATCTGTAACCCAACCATCACTGCCGACAGCAGTAATATAATAAGTAACGCCACAGGCATACTTACATTTTTCTTTTTAATCTTATTCATAAAAATACCATTCCTTATTCAGCATAAAATATAGTATATCATATTTTGTGGTAAAATTCAACAATTTATGGTAAAAATAATGAAGGTCAGACATTAACGCCTGACCCCGTCTTCAAACTTTGAATACATTATTTTTTGTGAGCTATACAAGCCACCATAGCCTGACAGCATATAGCTTACTGCAACTGCAATTGCATATAGAGCAAGCCCCTCTGTTCCAAACAGCTCTATACTTATAATCACTGAGCTTACAGGGCAGTTTGTAACTCCGCAGAACAGAGCCGCCATACCTGCTGCAGCACCAAACTGTGCCGGAAGTCCCAGAATAGGTGCGGCAACCGCACCGAATGTTGCACCAATGAACAATGTCGGTACAATTTCGCCACCCTTGTAACCGGCTCCAAGTGTAAGTGCAGTAAATATTATTTTAAGGATAAAAGCAAATGCAAATGCATCACCGCTTACAGCTTTTTCAATAACATTCATTCCTGCACCGTTGTAATCGGTTGTTCCCAGGATAAAAGTAAGTATTGCAACGATTGCACCACCTGAAACAATACGAACAATTTTGTTTGGAATATATTTTTCATATATTTTGTGCGTATAATGCATAGTATGACAAAAAGCTATGCTCAGCAATGCACATAAAACGCCCAGCAAAACCACCTGAATTACCGAAGCAATCCCAAGCTCAGGCACCTGCAAAACATCAAAGTGTTCAGCATGAACACCAAAAAACCTTGCCACGCCTGCACCAACAACCGCAGAAATCATACAAGGAACTATTGCTGCATAATGCATAACACCAATACTTGCAACCTCCATTGAAAAAACCGCCGCCGTAACAGGTGTACCAAACAACGCAGAGAAGCCTGCACTCATACCACACATTGTAACAATGCCGGACTCTTTTTTGTTTAGTCTTAATAGTCTGCCAAGCCCGTTACCAATACTTCCTCCAAGCTGAAGTGCCGCACCCTCACGGCCTGCCGACCCGCCAAACAGGTGCGTTATAACCGTTGAAACAAATATAAGCGGCGCCTGCCATAACGGCGGAATGATTTCAATGGTACTTACAGATTTCAAAATGGTATTTGTACCCTCATCATCATCCATTCTGGTAAAATGATACAACAGTACAATTATTATTCCACCAACAGGCAGCAGTGCAATTATAAACATATTGTCTGTGCGAAGCTCTGTTGCCAGTGTAACAGCCTTGTGGAACACCGTTCCCACAACGCCAAGCACCGCACCCATAAGCACTGCTATTGCCGTCCACTTCAAAAATGCTTTTATATTATAAAATATTGTCTTGTAATCCATTACCTTTCTTCCTTTGCTGCGTTTTTCTCTTTCTGACCATAATTACAACAGCAATAACCACAGCTACAAGAACAAGCCATAGTACAACAGTTAGTATTATACCCAATTTGTTGATTTCATAATGATATTCGGCAACATTGCCGGTTGTGTAATTTTCTTTGATGGTTACCGTCTTTAACACACAGGTTTTTCCGACTTCAAACTCGCCAGCGTACAAGGTTCCGTTTTCAATCGGGTCTGTGCCGTCGAGAGTATAGTAAATATCGGCATCAGGAGTTTCGCTTTCAAGCTTTACTGTAACAGCTTTATTGTACTTGCCTTCCTTAACAGTAGGCACTGCCGCCTTTGTTACGAAAGAATATTCTCCGTTTTTGCCAGAATGTGCATTTTCTTCAAAAACACCGTCATTGTTTAAATCAATGTACAGCCACATATCATCATCAGAAACAACAGTTTTTATAACAGTGTCGCTGTTTACAGGCACATCCATAAAGGCATTATCGCATATCATTTTGTTGTTTTCATCAAAACGTCTTATGTACAGATTCACAAAGCCGTTATCATTTCCCTTTAACGTTATGCTGCTTTCTGAACGTACAACAGCTGCAATCGTATTTTTTTCATCAAGCTTAAGCATTTGTCCATATTCATTAGTAACAACAGGCATTATGCCCTCCTGCTCCATAACACCCATAGCACCGCTTATTGTAATGCTTGCATTACCGTTAATTTTAATCACGTCGTATCCGTTTTTGCCAGGCTCATCTCCCGCCTCGGAATTTCCGTCTATAACTGATTTAACCCAGTTAATTACCAAGTCAGACGTGATAAGCTTTCCGTGCGAAAGGTCAAAGTATCTCACATTGTCCTTAAGCTCATCAAGCATAGTTGCAGACAGCCTCGAAACTGTTCCGTCACCATTATTATCAAATAAAATATCGGCAATTTCACCATTTTTATATACAATATTTGATGCAGTTATTTTGTTACCTCCGATAGCGTAATATGCATTTTTGTTTTTCAGCATAACAGGCCTTCCGTCCGAATAAAGAAAACCCTGATTTGCTCCACCTTCTCCTGCACCATCGGTTTTTTCAAGATATTTTTTAGTAGGCAAAAGCTCATTTACATCATTTGAACCAATAAGCTGTTTGTCCACAGCAAGCTGTGCATATGTGCTTCCCTCAAAAGGAACACCAATACACACAGTTTTTTCAACCTTATTAAAATTATTATCATCCAGTGCAAAATAGTGTGTTGCAACCATTCCGCCATAGCTGTAGCATACGATATTAACCTTTCCGCCGATGCTGTTTATAAAATTATTCAGCGAAGCAGCAGCTTCTTTTGTTCCCTTTGTAAAATCATATGAGAAAAAATATATCTTTCTCTTTGGATATGCCTGACACAACGCATTGCATAATGCTTTATACTTGTTTCCGGCACCGTATTCAGCAGCCTTTTGCAAATTGACAGGCTCTTTAACAAAATGCTCACCCTCAGGCACAGTCAAAAGCTCAGCCGCATTGCCATATTCACCAAAAACTCTCTCGTTAAAATCGGCATCAGCATAAAGCTTACTTCCCATATATCCGGGTACAATTATAACAGGTGTTTCAATATCCGCATAAACAAACATATTAAAACAACACGTTATTAATATTATAACAACCGCAAAGCACGCAGTTACTCTTTTCATAATAATTCCCATAGCCTTTCTGCCCACAAATAGTAATTAAAAATATAGACGCTTCTTATCGTGGGCAGATAAGGCGTATTGCGGTGCTGTCCAAATTTTGAATTTGGCTAACAGCACCCATGCAACAGCGTTCTACAGCTTGCTGTAGTGAAACGCCACTGCTATGG
>JAZNGX010000009.1:0-9557 GCA_045576675.1 Clostridia bacterium
ATATGATAACGGTGAATGGAGCCTTGCAGGTCCTGCGACAAATGCTTCAGAGTATTCCTTGACGGGAAAACGCTTTGCAGTAGCGTCGACTGCTGTAACTAAAACAGAGTAATGGTGAAAAAATAATATTTTAAGCATATAAAACTTCGCCGTGCCAAATGATTTGTCCGAAAACAAACGGTTTATCTGAGGTCGGTAAAGGCATGGCGTAGTTTGTTTGCTTATTACATACAGGTATTTTTGGAGGTTAACAATAATGAGGGACACTTTAAATAACAGTACTTTTAATAAAGCAGTTGAGTTTAGACCTACTGAAAGTAACGAAATACTGATAAATCCTTATGGTGGAATGGTTAACTATGGTATTGAATCATGTTATGGGGATTCTGTCCGTTATGTTCCTGATTATATTTATCCCGAATCAATTCTTTATCTTCGTCCGTGCTGGGGAGACCTTGAACCGGAGGAAGGCAAGCTTGATCTGGCAGTTTTTGATGAAACAATTAAGAATCATATATCTAGAGGAGCTAAACAATGGTCTTTCCGCATTGTAACGTTCCATAACAGACGTGTATGCGAAAATGCTACACCAAAGTGGGTACAGGATGCAGGTGCAAAGGGAAATGATTTTGGAATAAAGGGTTTTGAGCCGCATTACGGCGACCCTATATATCTTGAAAAGTTTTCTAATTTTATCCATACACTTGCGAAACGTTACGACGGTGACCCAACCTTAGCTTTTGTAGATATATCCGGATTCGGATTGTACGGTGAATGGGGCGATCCTCTTGGCGAACAGCCGGGGTGGGATAACGCTCGGGTCAGAGAAAAGGATTTAAGAGCAATAATTGATATATTCTTTGACGCATTCAAAAAAACACATATTGCTATGAATACCCATATATGGGGACTTGATAATAAAGACAGATATGAAATTTTATATGCCCTTAATAAAGGTGCATGGATTCGTCGTGACGGTGTCGGTTCTCCGTTCTTTCATGAGGGGCACAAAAAGCTTGTCGAAAAGTACTGGCGTGACCGACCTATTGTTGCAGAAATGTATGCTATTTATTCAACATATCAGGACAGTGAAACAGGCAGAAATAAAAATTGGTCAGGTTGGAGTTATCTTGATGCACTTTTGCAATCTGTTGATCAGCATGGGGCGTTTGCTGAAATGAGCCGTGATCTTGATATTACGGACAAGGCTATACTACATCCTCGTTTTGTTGAAACTGTTTTAAATGTTGGTTACCGCTTAGTTCCTGCTGTGTGTCGTTTCCCTGATACTATCAAAAGAAACAGTCTGTTCGTTCTTGAACAACGTTGGAAAAATCAAGCAGCAGCAAAGCTGTATGTTAAGCATCCTCTTAAAATATCTTTTGTTGATAATAATAAAGATGTAGCTTTTTCATATATTGACAATAACTTTGATCCCACAGACTGGGAACGTGGAGAGGTTTATATGCATTTTTCCGCATTTGTATGTCCTGTTGATTTATTGCCGGGTAATTATGATGTATTAATCGGGATTGTTGACGAACAGGGCAATGAGTGTATTCGTTTGGGTATAGAAGGTGCTGATGAGTTAAATCGCTATACTATTGGTAAAATCACTGTTTCCGAAGAAATTGAGGATTCTGTGCCAACCTATAGCAGTATTAATCTTGCACGTTTACCTGATGCAACCGGTCATGTTGCCTGCTCAAACAAAAACCGTCCGTTAAATTACTGCTATCCTGTTAACGACGGAGTTATGAGAGTTTCTGTAAGCGATGCTCCCGGTGATTTGTTTATGGTACGTCAGGGTTACGGTGTAACCTGGACAGAGGAACGAACATTTACCGCACTTGATTACTATGCAGGTGATTGCATACCCGGTGAAGGCGGATGGTTTGAGCGAGATTTATGGATTGAAGCATATGACGGTGAAAACTGGATTCGTGTTGAAAATGTGTATTGGTCAAAACCGTACCCATATTCACCTCAGGCAGACAGACAGTGTTACCGTGCTTATTTTCCTCAAGTAAGAGCAAAAGGCGTAAGAGTAAGTGGATTGGTGGGACGTAGGCATTCACGATATGTTTCTGTGTGCGAAATTGAAGTGTATGATACACCATATAATATTTAGTTTTAAATCTATTTGCAAATTCAGATAAATATTAATTACTAACCTCATGGAGGATAATAACTAATGGCAAGAAAACACAAAAAAAATTACAACAACAGTATATTGCTTAAAGCGTACATAAAGAATTTACTGTTGCTTTCTGTTTGCCCTATAATTATTATAAGCGGATTTTTTATTGCTGCTCACGGTATTAGCATTCAGGCAGAGAGAAACAGCATAAATATGAATGTTTTTAACAACGGTATTGAAACATATGAATCAACATTAAGAGATTTAAGCAGAAACGTACTTTCGTTTGTTGATAATTATTCAATTAATGACATTGAAGATGGCGTAACATTATCTGAAAAATTAGCATTTCTTAGAGCAATTAAAGATTTTGCACTGAACGTAAATGTTGCTGAACAAGTTGTCCTATTTTATGATAATAACAGAATGGTTATTACTGCCGATGGCATTTTTTCTGCAAATGACTATTTTCGATATTATTCATATGCCGGAATTGATGACGAAAAATGGAATTCCCTTTTAACATCAAGCGGTAATACCGTACTGGAATACACAGAACTCAGAGAATTCAGCACCGCCAGTGAAAACGCATATTCGGCTGTGGATGTTCTGCCTGTTTTGTTTACATTATCATCAGGACAATCCTCAAAGGTTCATTTGTTGGTTAGTATAAATACGAGAATTTATGATGATGGATTTACTGAGATTTCATCTGCGTATGGTGTTGTTCAGGTGTATAATGATGATGGCATACTTGTTTATGACAGTCAGGGTAATGTCCTTTCAAATTATCGAAGTGATATAATTAATGCTATAGAAAATGATGACGAGAGTGTTACTATAGACAATAAAACTTACAATTTAACATACAAAAAACTATCATCTATAGATTCACAGTACGGTGTTTTGTTGTTGCCGAGCAATGCTATCTTTATTGCGGACACAACCCAGGGCACTATGATTGGGATATTTTTCATAGTTGTTCTTATTGTTATGATAATAGCGTCCCTGCTTGTTGGAAAAAGAATGTATATGCCAATTAAAACACTGGCTGAACAGCTTAGTCTTAAATCTGATAATGAGCTATCAGAAATAAGCAGCCATATCAGCGGCCTTAATAAACATATCAGCTCTTTGACAGAATATATAGATTCGCAGACGCCGACCGTTGTTGAAAAACTTTTCTGGGATATTTTAGAAGGTCGAAAAACTTATGATGTTTACGAATCTGTATTAAATGATGAGATGCGTTATGATAATCTTTATTGTATTGTAATGGAGATTGAAGGATTAAACGAAAATCATAACAGGTCTGAACAAAGTATTATTTCTGAAATTGAAAATATATTTCAAGAATTACTTTTTAGCGAAATATACCGTAATGATGACGGTAGGTATTGCATGATAGTATGCAGTAAAAAGCATTATGATGAATTTTGTGAAACTGTCAGAATTCTTTTGGATATGTTCTCGGGAAATATTGGGCGTGTAACCGTTTCAATCGGTACAGAAGTACATTATACGCGCGAAATATACGTGTCGTACCAAAATGCTGTAACGCAATTTGATTATAGAAAATTAACTCGCAATAATCAGGTTATTTCGGGTATTAAAAATATGGCTAAAGCATCTGTTGACACTATTCACGCTCTTAATGTATTAGTCAATCTGATTAGCACAGGCGATTTTTATGAAAGCTATATTAATGAATTATTTGTTAAATTCCATGGACAGCCATTTTACAGAATAAGAACATTTGTAATCCAATATATGGTAGTTGTAAGAAATGCTGCAAAGGAACGAGGTATAGCTCTTTCATGTGGTGATGATATGACTTTAATACAGCAGTTTACTCATTGCTATGATATCAATGAAGCAAAAAACTGGTTTTTAAACCTTGTTAATGAAACAAAGAATGTCTTATTAACTGACGGCGAAATTCAGGAAACTAAACAGATTGATATGATTATAAAGTATATTAATGATCATTATTCTGATGATTTATTCCTTGATAAAATTGCAGCGGAATTCAATCTGTCATCTAAATATCTGTCCAGATATTTTAAAGAACAGACAGGAGAGAATTTTGTCGAGTATCTTCAAAAGTTAAGGGTTAATCGTGCTAAGAAGCATTTAGGAGATTTGCGCATTAAGATAAGCGATATACCTGCAATGGTCGGACTTAACAGCATGAGTACTTTTAACCGTGTGTTTAAAAAGTACGAGGGTCTAAGCCCCTCTGCATACAGAAAAAAATTGTAAGGAAAACAGCTATGATGACGGAGTATAAAAAGTTACTTTCACAACGTAAAATTACTATGTTAAAGAATTTAACAGGCCCGGATTACATTAAATCAATACATGGAGCTACAGTATTAGCTGATTTTGGTGCAGGCGTTTGGCTGAAAGAGGCAAATGAGGGTGCTAAAAGATTTGCAAGATGGTATATTGAAGGTAATCCTGTCGGTCGTGATCCACATGGTGAAGGTGACTTTGTTGCTCTTAGACTTGCACATATTTACTGTCGTTATAATCACTTGCTTGAAGATGATACTGCAGATGCGATTAAAGAATTTTTTCTAAGGTTTGATTTTAAAAGCAAATATACTTCTGAAAATCATCGCTTTGTCTTTCATACAAGCCGTTATTTGATGTCGTCAAGACTTCCTGATGATGAGTTTGGTGCGTATGGACTAACCGGCGAACAGCTTAAAATATATGATGAAAAATGGCTTTTTGATTTTCTGATTTTTCATGCACGTAAGTCCTGGTGTGAATTTGATTCATCAAATTATTTTCAGCCGGATTGGGAATGTCTTAACTGCTTATACTCTCTTGCGTCTGATAAGAATTTAAGACAACTGTCGAAGATGATAATGGATGTTTTTCTTATGGATATGATTGTTGATTCTTTAAACGGAATGTATGGTGGTGCTCATGGTCGCATATATACAAAGCAAGCTCATAATCATTTATTTGACACCACATATCCGTTATATCAACTCTATTTTGGGAAGGATGAGAAATGTCGTCAGTTAAGAACAGTGCCGGAAGCGTTGCTTAGTGACTATTGCCCTGAGGAGATTATGTTGAAAATCGCCAACGGGAGAACTAAACCATATGTAAATCTTGAAAGAAAGCATTTTCATTACAGTACTTATGAAGCACCGCAAAGACCGTTGCCTCAAGGTGGTGAAAGCCTGCGTAAATACACATGGTATGACCCTGATTTTATTATCGGTTGTGTTCAGTGTCAGGATGAATATCCAAAAGGTTCAAAAGCTGCATGGTACGCACATCATCAGCAGCATGAATGGGATTTGTCATTTTCGACTGATACAAGGGCAAAATTATTTACACATCACCCGGGTTGCTATGGCGCCGAAGGGGAAGAGCATGGATATTGGACTGGAGATCTTGGTTGCTGTTGCGGAAAGTTTTTTCAAAATAAAACATCGGTATTGTCACTCTACAATATTCCTGAAACTGAAAAACTGAAGTTCATACATGCTTACGTTCCAAAAGATGTTTTTGATGAGATTTTAGAGGATGACAATATTATATGTGTCCGTGCAGGAAATGCGTATGGTGCCTTAATATTCCCTAACGGTTATATCTGGACAAAGGAAGGCGAATGGACAGGTGTTGAGGTAATTAGTGACGGCGCATTAAATGCAGCAGTATGTGAGGCTGCAAATATACAGGAATTTAGCTCAATAAAGGAATTTTTTGATTATATTCACGATAATACTGTTAATTTTGATAAAGAAAATATGAGCCTGACATATCAAAGCCGACGCTCTGGAACACTGTTTCTCGATATGAATGGCACACGATTATGTAACGGTGAACAAATAGAGCTTGACTATCCTACATACGGCTCTCCGTATATGTATTCAAGGTGGGATGATTTAATGCTTGAAATGAAATTTGAAAATGAATCTGTGATATATGATTTTCAAAATCTGGAGGTTAGGAATGGATAAGCTGTTAGCAAGAAAAGTTGTTAATGCAACACTTTTAATGAATATGAATGTTGACCGTAAAGGTGTTTGGGACTGGGGAGCAGGTGTCGCACTTTACGGACTTTGCCGTTACTGGAAGGCAACAGGCAACGATACTGTATTTAACTATATAAAAGATTTTGTTAAAAGTGGTATGGATAGTCAGGAATTTCCTAAAACTGTTAATACTACAGCTCCGCTTTTAGCGGTACTTAATCTGTATAATGAAAACCGTGACGAGAGTTATCTTGAATTATGTAAAAATTTTGCGGATTTTTTGATGAATGAGGCTTCACGAACAGCAAACGGAGCCTTGGAGCATACAGTAATTAATGAAAAATTCGGCGGTCAGATGTGGGTAGATACGGTATTTATGGCCGGAATGTTTTTGACAAAGATTGGTGTTGCAACAGGTGATAAAAGATATACGGATGAAGGCGTGCGTCAGGCAATTCTACATATGGAGCAGCTTCGTGATAATAATACCGGACTTTTTTATCACGGTAAAGATACAATAAAAGATACGTTTATGAGTGGCTGCCTGTGGGCAAGAGGTAATAGCTGGGTAAGCATAAGCATACCTGAGATATTTGAAAACCTTGAGGGCTACAATAATGAACGTGAATATGCATATAAACTTGTAAGAGAACAGTTGACAGCACTGTTACCTTTACAAAGAGAAAACGGGCTTTGGTCAACTATTCTTACAGATCCAAAGTCGTATCACGAAACATCAGCTTCAGCCGGTTTTATATACGGTATGATTCGTGGTCGCAGGCTTGGCTATCTTGACGACAGTTTTGATGAGCCTATAAAAAGAGGTATTAAAGGAATCAGTAATATGATTGACAGTAATGGTGTGGTTAAATGTGTGTCAGCAGGAACCGGAATACAGGAAACTATAGCTATGTACAATGATATTCCATGTGATGCAATTATGCCTTGGGGGCAGGGCATCGCACTTATACTTTTATGTGAGGAGGACGTGTAATGGAGTTGCTGAACGAATTTGGAAGTTTTATTAATGATGGTTATTCCTATAAAATTGATACTCCATATACCCCAAGACGTTATGATAATGTAATAACAAATCCTAAAGGCTATCTTGCAGAAATTTCACAATGGGGTACAGGTACAGCAAGTTTGCAGTTTGAGGATGGCGAAACAAATACTATCATAAACGGGGATCAAAAAACAATATATATTCGTAATGAAAAGACAGGTGAGGTTTGGAATCCCGGAGTATATCCTATGATGAGCAAGGTTGAAGACTTTAGCTGCGTACATCATGATACATATACTGAAGTTTCATCTGTGTATGGTTCACTTAAAGTAATCTGGAGAGTTTTTGTGTTACAAGACGATGCAGGCGAACTGTGGACAATAACAGTTGAAAACAATGGTAGTGATGATGTCGAAATATCTGTTGTACCTGCACTAAGACCTTTGCTGACCGGTTTTAAAGCGCCTCGTTTCTTTGATGAGCAGTATCAGTATTCTATATGCTCTTTTGATGATAAATTAAATGGGATGTATTATGAAGCCGGAAATCCCAATCCGAAAAATTCGGCTTATAACGCTTTTTTGGTGAGCTCTAAACCTGTTGTTGGTTATTGCGGAGAGGGAGAGCGTTTCCTGGGTGCACCATTGGCAATGCAATATCCAGAGACTTTGCTTATGGGGCGTGACCTTGGGCAGATTAAGGGTATCGCAGGGGAAAACTTTATGTCATTGCAAACAAAACTGTGTGTAAAAGCTGGTGGAATTGAGCGTGTTGATTTTGTTTTTGGTGTTGCACAAAGCCGTGAGGCAGCTGCAAAGATGTCCGAGTATCTGACATGTGCCGATGAGACTGTAAAAAATGCTGTTGGCAGTATAAGAAAAAAACGTGAACAGCTTATTATAAATACTCCAAACGAAAAGCTTAATATATTTGTAAATATGTGGATAAAAAAGGGACTGGAGTACGGTATGCGTAAAAAAGACGCTAACCGTGATAATCTGCAATTTGCTGACGGTCTTACAATGAGTGATGCTAAGAGAGTTAAGCATGAATTAAGACGTGTATTTGCCTGGCAGTATAAAGACGGTCATACACTTCGTTCATTCGTGCCGTTAGATGAGGTTGAATATTGTGATGGACCACTATGGCTTGTAATTACAACCTGCGGCTATTTAAAGTTTTCCGGTGACCGTGAGTTTTTAACAGAAAAAATCAAGTTTTATAACGGAGGAGAAGCTACTGTTTTAGAGCATCTTGAGACAGGTCTTGAACGTATTCACACACAACGAGGTCCTAACGGATTGCCTTTACTTAAGTTTGCAGACTGGAACGATGCTTTGAATTTACCGGACAAAGAGGCAGAAAGTGTATTTATGGCAATGGGATATGCCTATATGCTTCGTGAAATGAGTGAGCTATACAAGTGGATAGGTAACAATGAAAAAGCAGAAGTATGTGCACAAAGATATGAGCAGGAAAAAGAACGTATTAATAATGTTGCATGGGACGAAGACGCAGGATACTATGTACGCGGATTTTGCTACGGAAAGCCTGTTGGTACTGCCGGATGCGATGGTGCGGTAATATTTATAAATCCTCAGACCTGGTCGATTTTATCAGGAATTGTAACTAAGGACAGACTTGAAAGAGTTTTGAAAGCGATAGATGGAATGGAAACCGAAGTTGGATTTCCGGTTAACCTGCCGGCCTTTGATAAATTTGATTCAATGTTTGGCAGAACAAGTGCACAAATACCAGGAACATGGGAGAACGGTTCAAGCTATTGCCACGTAACCTCTTTTAAAGCTAATGCAGATGTGATTGCAGGCAGAGGTGACGAGGCGTTACGCAGTATTTTAAGTGTTATGCCTGACCAAAAGTCAAATCCGGTATCTAAATCAGGTGCTACACCATTTGCTCTTACAAGTTCATTTTCAACCCATCCGGAAATTTTTGGTAAGGCAGGAAGACCGTGGCTAACCGGTACACAAAGCTGGTTTATGCGTGCGTGTGTAGAAGGACTTTTGGGAATTAAACGTGCTTATGACGGTTTTGAAATCTCGCCTGCGTTTCCGACGACATGGGATAAGGCAGAATGTTCTATTATGCGTAATGATTCTAAATATATATTTAAAATAGAGCGTACCGGAAGTTTTTCGGTAACTGTTGACGGTAATGCTGTAGTTGGCAACTTTGTACCATTTGTGACGGATGATATAAAGGAAACAGTTGTTTATATTACAGTGTAAAATTGTTTGTTTGCCTTTGGGTTTATCAGCGAAAGGAATAGATACTATGAAAAAGAGATTATTAAGTATAATTATTATATCTGCTATATTAATCGGACTAATGGTTATGCCTGCTATTGCAAAAGAGGTTAACGTAGTTCAGTTTGCTGAAAATTTCAACC
>JAZNGX010000010.1:0-11753 GCA_045576675.1 Clostridia bacterium
TATCATAATTAATGTGAATTTTCAATACTGCCATTGTAACAAATTTATGAACAGTGCCATATTATGTATTGAAACACCAAAAAACATATTTTTTTAAAGGAGTGCATTTATAATGTTATTTTCATCAAACAACGGTTGCGGCTGTTTTGGCGGCGACGACACAATTTTGTGGTTTATTATTTTGTTCCTTTTGATATTCTGCGGTGACAGCGTGGGCGGCAGAAACAACGGTAACGGCTGCGGCTGCAACGAGTGCTGCTGAAAGCTTAAAAGGGGCTGTCTCACTAAAAAAAGTGAGGCAGCCCCTTTATTTTATGTTTTTTCTAATCAGTCTATAAATTTCTTGTCAATTGCACCATTACCTGTAATAAGCTCTTCGTCAGTATCAATATTTCTCATATAAAGAGTGCCGATATGTCCGTTGTTGTTAAGAATAGACATAGGTTCACCTGTGTGATTTTCCTGGGAAACGTTTGTAACTGACATTACCTTAACGTCTGTGTCCTCCCAAACATCAATCAACGGAATTGAAGTGATTTCTTCAACACGGTGAATATCTGTAAGTGTCAGGTGCTTAATTCTAAGCATTTTATCAAGAAATATCGGAGCAAAAACAACAGAGCCGTCTTTCTGATACATTGTGTAACGCTCAGCCTTTGAAGCGTAAACATTGTTTATTACAATGTTGTCAAAATCACCGTAATCCTTTCCGTAGAAGAAGCAGGTCAGACCAACTGCATACTGGAAGTATGTTCCAAAAACATTTGTAATTGTAATGTTTTTAACAGGGTGTCCTGCAGATAAAAGTCTTACGGCACTGTGACAATCATAAGCATAAATTCCGTCAACAACAATATCAGAATCAGGGCCGTCGCAGAAATCGTCTGCATTGATTGCAACAAGGTCGTCATAGCACGTTCCCTGAAGATTGCGGATAACGCCGCAGTGGCAGCCGCCGTCAAGATGAACGCCGTCCATATTGATAGGCTTGGGATTGCCGTAGTTGTAGTCAAATGTGATGTCTTCAATTGTGAACTGAGTTGTAAAAGCCACCTGAATACCAAAGGTTGCAGGGTCTTTTATTGTAACATCACGGATTTTCAAGTTTGTTATGTAAGAAAAACGCATAACAACGCCTAAATATTCGTCTGTGTAATCAGGGTGCAATGAATTGTCAAGAACACCTGTCATAGTGCCTGTTGCAAGCGGATTCGGCTTTTGATTTAAGTTGTTGAAATCCCATATGCCGCCGATAACCGCAATGTTTTTGCTGTCACGCTCTGCATTTTTAATCATAACGCAGTCGCTGTGGTCCATAAGCTTTATTGTAGTATATAAATCAAGCTTTAAGGTCTGGTTGCTGTAAATCTTAAGCGGGGTGTCAATTAAATATTCCTTTTCAGGTGCAGGAAGATATACAAGCCTGCCTTTTTTATCAAGCATTTCCTGTATCGCAGGGGCATCGTTATGAATGCCGTCACCATATAATATTGCCATAATAATTCCCATAGCCTTTCTGCCCACAAATAGTAATTAAAAATATACACGCTTCTTATCGTGGGCAGATAAGGCGTTTTGCGGTGCAATAAATTCCGCCGGAGGCTTAACGTGATTTTTCACGTTAATTACCTCCAAAAAAATATGATATATTGAACTAAGTTCAATATATCATATTTAAAATGCTATTTCAACAAGTTTTTAAAAAAGGATAAAAAACCGATAAATTTTGTTAAAAAAGGATAAAAAATCAATATTTAAAAATTAAAATAATCCTTTGCGTTGTTGTATGAAACGCCTTTTATTATGTTGCCCAAAGCATCATAATCCTCGGGATATTCTCCGTTTTCTACCCATTTGCCAATCATATTGCATAAAATTCTGCGGAAGTATTCGTGACGCGGATATGAAACAAAGCTTCTTGAATCTGTAAGCATACCAACAAACTTGCCCAATACGCCTAAGTTTGCAAGAGCCATCATCTGTGCTTCCATACCGTCACGGTTATCGTTAAACCACCAGCCTGAGCCGAACTGAATCTTGCCTGCAACAGGCCCTCTCTGGAAGTTACCCAGCATTGTACCTAAAACATAATTGTCCTTTGGATTTAATGTGTAAAGGATTGTTTTTGGCAGACAGTCCTCAATCTCAAGTGAATTTAAAAATGCAGAAAGCTTTTCAGCTATGCACAAATCGTTAATTGAATCAAAGCCTGTGTCGGGGCCTAATTTGTTGAACATCCTTGTGTTGTTGTTGCGTAATGCACCGATATGCAGCTGCATTGTCCAGCCTAAGGTCACATAGTTTTTCGCACATTGCGTAAGAACAGCAGTTTTAAAAGCATCTATTTCAGTTTGTGTAAGCTCTTTGCCACAAAGCTTTTTGTCAAGTATTTCCTTTGCATTGCCAACAGCAAACGGAACGTATTCCAAAGCGTGGTCTGATAGTCTGCAGCCGTTTTCATTAAAGTATGCAATGCGGCTGTCAATCCACTTTGTAAGCTCATCATAGCTTGAAATTCCCTGTGCGGATAGATATTCAACAAATCCGTCCTTGTCTATATTCATTAGCTTGTCGGGACGGAAGGTGGGCAGGATTTTTGTTGAAAAATCCTTTAACTGCTTGTGATATTTAAGGTCGTCGGCAGGGTCGTCTGTTGTGCAGATAACCTCAACGTTTGAACGCTTTATAAGGGACTGTGCTGAAAAATCATCGCTCTTTAAAAGCTCGTTGCACTTATCCCATATTTCCTTTGCAGTTTTTTCTGACAATGGTGCATCAATGTCAAAATAACGCTTTAGCTCCAATGCTGTCCAGTGATAAAGCGGATTGCCGATTAAATATGGCATAACCTTTGCAAAGCCCAGCCACTTTTCGTAGCCGTCCTTGTCACCTGTTATGTACTCCTCGTCAATGCCGAATGAACGCATCTGACGCCATTTGTAATGGTCGCCACCTAAAAACAAGTCGTAAGCATCTTTGAATTTGTAATTATCCGCAATCATTTGCGGCACAAGGTGACAGTGATAGTCTATTATTGGTAAATCCTTTGCAAATTCGTCATAAAGCCTTTGACCTACTTTGTTTGTAATCATAAAGCTGTCATTGATTATTCCCATAAAAATCCTCCTTTGGTTACAACACTATTCCATCTTTAAATATCGAAATTTCACGGCAGTTGTTTTTTTCGTTAGCTGTTTGTTCGCCCGATGCTACCGAGATAACATAGTCAACAAACTCGTCTGTTAACTCGTTGCCGTCAAGGCAGGGTGATGCATCAAAGTCAATCCAGTTTTTCTTGCGTGTAGCAAGCGAATTGTTTGTTGCAACCTTAACTGTCGGAACGGGTGCACCAACAGGTGTACCTCTGCCTGTTGTAAATAGTATAATATGAACTCCGCACGCTGTCAAGTTAGTTATTGCAACAATATCGTTTCCGGGCCCGTTTAAAAGTGACAGACCGTTTTTCGTAAGCACGTCACCATAGTCAAGCACGTCGCAAACCTCGCTTGTGCCGCCCTTTTGCACGCAGCCGAGCGATTTTTCTTCAAGAGTGGTTATGCCGCCTGCCTTGTTTCCGGGTGAGGGATTTTCGTAAACAACCTGATTATGACTTACAAAGTATGCTTTAAAGTTGTTTATAAGGTCAACTGTTTTGTTAAAAAGCTCTTCTGTGGGGCAACGCTGCATCAAAAGATGCTCTGCACCAAACATTTCGGGAACTTCAGTTAAAACGCAGCTCGCACCGTATGCAATCATTCTGTCAGAAAGCCTGCCCACAAGCGGATTTGCAGTTATGCCGCTGAAGCCGTCGCTTCCGCCGCATTTTAAGCCGATTTTTAATTTGCTTACAGGTATCGGCCGGCGTTTAAAGCTTTCGGCATACTGCTTTAATTCGTTAATGATTTTTACACCCTCGGCAATTTCGTCATCAACGTCCTGAGTATTTAAAAATTTAACTCTTTTCGGGTTGTATTCGCCCAATACCTTTTTGAATTCGTCAATATTGTTGTTTTCGCAGCCAAGCCCAAGAACAAGCACGCCTGCGGCATTTGGATGATTTACAAGACCGCGTAATACAAGCTGTGTTGTTTTGTGGTCACCGCCTAACTGTGAGCAACCGAAGGGATGCTCAAAATGGTATGCACCTGTAAGCTCTGAAAGCCGTTTTGCAATTTTGTTTACGCAGCCAACAGTGTTTATAATCCAGATTTCGTTTCGTATTGCAACGTCGCCGTTTTCACGGATGTATCCCATAAAGGTTTTGTCTGTTGCAATTTTTTCGATGGGTGTAAACTGTGGATTGTATTTGTATTCAAGCTGTTCGCTTAAGTTTGTTTTCATATTGTGGGTGTGAACGTGCTCGCCTTTTTTAATGTCTGCAGTTGCATGACCGATTGGGTTTGCGTATTTTATTATGTTTTCACCCTTTTTAATGTCGCAACGGGCATACTTGTGACCGTCATTTAAATTTACTTCTACATTGTCTGAATTATGTATTATCATTTCATTACCCTCTTTATGTTGTCTGCAAGAAAGCTTAAATCCTCGTCCCAAAGGGAAGTGTTTGCAAGTATTTCTTCAACAGAAGCAGTTTTCATAAATGCCATAACCTTTTCGTCGTCATTCGGTATATCTGTTTTATAAAATTCAATCAGCTTTGCAAATGAAAGCATAAGATTTTCAGGTGCATTTCCCTTGCGTTTGATATATTCCAATATTGAAGGAAGAACACGTACCTTGAATTTGCTTACTGAATTAAGTGAAATTGAAGCACAAAGGTGCTTTATAAACGGGTTTTGGAAGCGTTCAAACACGTTGTCGGCATATTCCTTTAATTCCTCGTAAGGCAAATCAAGTGTGGGTATGATTTCGTCGTAAACACACTTTTTAACAAAGCTGCTCATCTTTTCGTTTTTCATACAGTCACCAACAGTTTCAATACCCTCAAGCATCGCATAAGGTATCATTGATGTGTGTGCACCGTTTAAAATACGTACCTTTCGTGTTCTGTAACGTTCAAGATTGTCTGTTACAATTATGTTAAGGTCAGTTTTGTCAAAGGGAAATTCCTTTGCGATGTCACTGTAGCCTTCAATTACCCACAGGTGGAAAAGCTCGCTTGTGTTTAACATATTGTCATCATATCCAACGTCGATTTTTTCATCACGCGGATAGCCTGTAACAATTCGGTCAACCAAAGTGTTGCAGAAAATGTTTTCATTCTGCACCCAGTTGCAGAAATCATCACCATAGCCCCATATTTCTGCGTACTGCAAAATGTATTTTTTTAAGGTTTCGCCGTTTTTGTCAATAAGCTCACAGGGAAGGAATACAAAGCCGTTAAGTCCCAAATCAAATCGTTTTTTAAGAAGCATTGCAACCTTTGCAGGGAATGTCACGGCAGGAGCGTTTTCAGGCTTGTCGTCACCGTTAAATGCGATGCCTGATTCTGTTGTGTTTGAAACAACAAATCTGAAATCGGGATTTTCTGCAAGCTTTAAGTAGCTTTCAAAATCCTCGTAAGGTAAAACTGTGCGTGTTATAACGTCAATTTTCTTTTTGTCAACTGTCGGCACGCCGTCTTTTAAGCCACGCATAACGTGAGTGTATTTGCAGTCCTGTTGCTCCAGTGTTTTACACATACCCTTTTCAATAGGCTGAACTATTACAACGCCTGCATTAAAATCGGTGCTTTCGTTTGTAATTTGGACAATCCAGTCAACAAATCCGCGTAAAAATCCGCCTTCACCAAATTGTATTATTTTTTCTTTTAGCATTATATCATCTCCTATAAATTGTACATTGTAAGATATTTCTTTGTGTTTTCGCACATTTCGTCAAACATTTTTCTTGCATCGCCAATTGAGCAGGTTACAAGCGGGTCGTTTGCAAAGGCGTGGAATATCTTTTCAACATCTCGGTCTGCAATGCCTTCCGATACAACCTCCTGCTCTGCGCAAACTCGTGCAACAAGCGGATATATTTCCTTGGGTATCTCACCTGCAAACACAGGTGTTACGCTGTCTGAACGGAACACTGCATTTGTTTCAACAACTGCACCGAGCGGAAGATTTGGAATCTGTCCATAGTTGGGGATATTTACGTTTGTAACAAGCTCTGTAAGCCCTAACAACGCTCTTATCTGCTCAACGCCCTCCTCACCTGTGTTGGCTATTTTTACTTGTTCTTCACCGCTTACAAGACGTGCACTTTTTTCAAGACGTTCTTTAAGCTGTTCCTTTCTGAATGAAACAGGTGTAAGACCAAAGTGCATTTCCTTTACTCTTTCGGGGCTTTCAAGATACCATTTGCCCTCGCAGAATTCAGCTAAATGTCTGTCACCTGCAGCAGCAATGTATCCAAAACGCATAAACAAATCCATTTTAACCTTTTCGTCACAGGCAAAAAAGTTATTCAGCCAGTTGTCGTCAACAGGGCCTTCTGCACCATAGCCGTCAGGATGCTTTTCGCAAAAATCCTTGTAATATGGGAACAAGTCTATGTTTTTGTATTTTGCTTCTGTAAGCCATGTGAAGTGGTTTACTGCAACAGGGTTAACCTTTATTTCACTGCGGTCAACGTTTTCTTCGCCAAAAACCTCTTCAACAATTTTTGCAAGGAATTTTTGTGTGCCAAACACCTCGTGACAGCAACCAAATGCCTTGATTTCAGGGAATGTGTTGTAAAGTGCCTTAACGCAAAGTGTCATAGGGTTCGTATAGCTTATTACCCAGGCTTTCGGGCAATGCTCTTTAATCTGCTTTGCTATGTATTCATACATAGGAATTGTTCTCATTGCACGCACAATTCCTCCTGGGCCTGATGTGTCGCCAACCGACTGATAAATCCCATATTTTTCAGGAACGTGTACGTCTGATTCCATTTCGTCAAATGTGCCGGGCAGGATTGAAATTACAACAAAATCTGCACCGTCAAGTGCCTCGCCGATTGTTTCGGATGCTTTGTAAGTCCATTTGCTTTTTGCACCCGCGGCATCGTTGAATTTGTTACCGATGATTTCGTTGGCTTTTGCAGCCTCAAGGTCAATATCGTAAAGATAAACGCTGCCGCTGATGTCATCACAGCTTACAAGGTCACTCATAAGTCCCCAAGCCCAGCCTCTTGAGCCACCGCCTATATATGCTATTTTTAATTCTTCAACACCGTTATCGGTATATTTCATAATACTACCTCCATTATAATGATTATGATTACATTATAACTCAAAATTATTAAGCTTTCCTCTAAAAATTTGCTTGATTTCGCAAAAAACATTAAAATTTTGATTGATTACAGCTGTTATGTATGGTATTATGTAATTGAGGTGGTGCATATGAATAAAACCAATCCGCGTTTTTCACACGATAATATAACAAATATGCGTAAATTTACAGGTGTTCACTGGCATGATGATTATGAGCTTTATTATATGGTCAACGGCACTACAAAGTATTTTATCGGCGACGAAATTTTTCAGATTGCAAATGGTGATTTTGTAATAATTCCGCCCGGTATGTATCATATGACGGACAGCGAGGATTGCCTTTATAATGAGCGTTATTTAATCGGCTTTGCTTTTGACAGAATTGACAAAAGGGCAGGCAAGGCATTAAACGAGCTGTGTGAAAAAAAGGTGGTGTCTGTTCCAAAATCTAAGCTTGGTATTTTCGAAGACATTTTTATGGAGCTGGAGGAGGAATATAATGGTGAAAAAAACCGTGTGCTTATTGATTTGTATATGACGGAGCTTGTTATAAAGCTTGCACGCCTTTGTGCTGAGCACAAGCCGCACTTGTCCGAGGCAGATATGCTTATTCACGAAATTTCAAGATTTATAAGCTTAAATTACGGCGAAGATTTGTCGCTTGACACTTTAAGCCGCAAATTTGCTATGAGCACAAGTCATATGTCACGTCGCTTCAAGGCGGTTGCAGGCATCGGCATTACGGAATATATCACCTACGTGCGTATTTTAAACGCCGAACGCTTGCTTAAAACAACCACACTTCCAATAACAGAGGTCGCTGCCGCCTGCGGTTTTAACGACAGTAATTACTTTTCAACAGTGTTCAAACGCATAAAGGGCATAACTCCTCTTAAATTTTCAAAAAAATTTATATAATAAGGTTGAAATTCTTTTTATGTTGGTATATAATGAAAGTTGGGTTATTATGCGAATTTTGATTATTGGAGTGGGTTTTAATGTACATAAAGTGCGGAAAAAGGCTTATAGACGTTGTGTTGTCGTTTATTGGTCTTGTGGTTTTGCTTATTCCTTTTGCTATTATTTCTCTTATTATTGTTATTGATTCTCCCGGGCCTGTTATTTTTAAGCAACAGCGTGTCGGGATACATAAAAAGCCTTTTACTATATATAAGTTCAGAAGTATGAGCGTTAATGCACCCAAAAATATGCCCACGCATCTGCTTTCTGACCCTGACAAGTATTTTACAAAGTGGCAGAAGCTTATGCGTAAATTATCAATTGACGAATTACCCCAGATTTTTAATATTTTCATAGGCACTATGACTATTATAGGGCCCCGCCCCGCTCTTTTTAATCAGGAGGATTTGATTGCAGAGCGTGATAAGTATGGTGCAAACGATGTTAAGCCGGGGCTTACAGGGCTTGCGCAGATAAGCGGCAGAGACGAGCTGCCCATTGACGTCAAAGCAAGAATCGACGGCGAGTATGTTGAAAAAATGAGCTTTTGGTTCGACTTTACGCTGTTTTTCAAAACAATTTTAAGCGTTTTAAAAAGCGATGGCGTAGTTGAAGGCGAACAGAAGGAGGAGAAAACAACAGTATGAAGAAAATTCTTATTACCGGTGCAAACAGCTATATCGGCACGTCCTTTGAAAAGTACATAAATGCCTTTGACGGATACGAGGTTGACACTGTTGATATGCTTGACGGCAGTTGGCGTGACAAGGATTTTTCGCAGTACGATGTTGTTTTTCACGTTGCGGGGATAGCACATATAAAAGAAACTAAAGAAAACGCAGAAATGTATTACAAGGTAAATCGTGACCTTGCAATCGAGGTTGCCAAAAAGGCAAAGAGCGAAGGGGTTGCTCAATTTGTGCTTTTGAGCTCGATGAGCGTTTATGGAATGACGACAGGAATTATTACTAAGGATACTGTTCCAAAGCCTGTTACTAATTACGGTAAATCAAAGCTTGAAGCTGATTTGTTTATAGAACAATTGAATGATGATAGTTTTAAAGTTGCTATATTAAGACCGCCCATGGTATATGGCGAGGGCTGCAAGGGTAATTATCAGCTGTTAAAAAAGCTGGCTCTTATAACACCTGTGTTTCCAATGGTTAAAAACAAACGCAGTATGATATATATCGAAAACCTGTGTAAATTTGTATATGACGTTATTGCAAACGAAAAAACAGGCTTGTTTTATCCACAGGATTCTCAATATATTTGCACAAGCGATATGGTAAAAGCTATAGCAAGGGCTAATAACAAGAGAATCATATTTATATCGCACTGTTCTTTTATCAAGGTTCTGCCATTTAAAATTGCAAAAAAAGTTTTTGGTGATTTAATATATGATATTAATGAGGATAGGATGGATTAGAATATATTGCTTTTTGGAGGGATTTGATTGGTTAGTATTATAATTCCGGCATATAACGCAGAGTGTTATATAAAACAATGTTTTGAATCAATTATAAAACAAACATATAAAAATTTTGAAATAATAGTAGTTGATGACTGTTCTAAGGATAATACATTCAAAATATTACAGGCATATTCAGATAAATATGAATTTATAAAAGTTTATAAAAATGATGTTAATATGGGTGTTTCGAAGACAAGAAATTTTGCATTGTCGCAGGCTACCGGAGATTATATAGCATTTTTGGATATAGATGATATGTGGGAAAACACAAAACTAGAAGAACAGATTTTGTTGATTGAAAATAATCCTGATATAAAATTTACATATACAGGTTCAGCGTTTATAAACGAAAACGGAGAAAAAATGAATTATGTAATGTCGGTACCGGAAAAAGTTTCTTATAAACAATTACTTAAACAAAACGTAATTTCATGTTCATCTGTTTTGATAAAAAAGGATTTGATAAGCGGAATTAAAATGAAATATGATTATACACACGAAGATTTCGTTATGTGGCTTGAGGTTTTACAAAAAGAAAAGTACGCATATGGAATTAACAAGCCGTTGTTAATTTATAGAATATCTTCAAATTCAAAATCATCAAATAAATTGAAAGCAGCTAAAATGATGTTTAATTCTTACAAGTGTGCAGGCTTGAATATATTTCAGATTATTTACTATATGATGTTTTATGCGTACAGAAGTATAAAAAAATATAAGAATATATGGAGAGGATAGGTATTGGAAATAGTATTTATTGGTGGATATTTTGATAAAGAATATGAAGCGGAATTTATTAATAATACTAAAGGGGCCGTTGAAAATTCTGCAAATATTTTTCAACGCAAACTTATTGCCGGATTTAAACGTGTGGCAGATGAATTTTTGGTTTTTTCTGCACCGTTAATTGGGGCATATCCGCAAAGATACAGAAAAATGCGTTTCAAAGTGAAAAAAACAAGTGAAATTAATTATGTTTCGTTTAATAATATATGGGGGTTTAGAAACATCTCGCGAAAAAGGTCATTAATTAAAGAACTTGACAAAAAAGTTGATTACAGTAAGAATTTATGTGTGGTAGTATATTCGGCACATTCACCTTTTATCGAAGCAGCAAGACATATTAAAAAGAAATCACCATCTTCAAAAATTTGTTTGGTAGTTCCTGATTTGCCAGAATATATGATGCTAACAAAGAAAATCCCGCTTTATTATAAGGTGTTTAAATATTTTGATGTTAAACACATATATAGATTATGCAAATTTGTGGATTTATATATGGTGCTTACAGACCATATGCTTGATGTTTTGCCAAATGGCAGAACAAAAGAAAGCTTTGTAGCTGAGGGGATAATCGATTTACCAATAAATGTTGATATAAAACCGAAATGTAATAATACAAAAACCATACTATATTGTGGTAAACTTGACGAAGCGTTTGGAATAATGAATTTAGTAAATGCATTTAACCTTATTCGAGATAATGAGGTAAAACTGGTTATATGCGGAAAAGGTGAAAAAGCAGATGAAATATCCCAATTAAGTGATGAAAAAATTGTATATAAAGGACAAGTTTCTGCACATGAAGCAACAAGCTATATAAATGAAGCAGATATTCTTGTTAATCCGCGTCAAAATGATATGGAATATACAAAATATTCATTTCCTTCTAAAAATATTGAATATCTGTTAAGCGGTAATGCTGTGGTTGCATATATGCTGGATGGAATGTCTGAGAAATACAAGGATTTTATTTATTATCCAAAAGATAATTCTGTTCAGTCACTGGCGGATGCTTTGTTGTGTGCATTGAACGATAGTGTGGAATCAAGAATAGGAAAGGCAGAAGCAGCAATTGAATATATGAATGATAATCTTTGCGCAGATTATATTTGTAATAAAATAATAAATATTATAGGAAAGTGAAACTGATATGAAACTAAAAACTAAAACAGAAAAGAATGATTCCTTATTACATATATTGATGTTTATGATTATATATTTTTCACAGGATGTTTTGATATTTGGTGTTAACGCAGACAGAGATTTTTTTGTGTTTAAAAATATCATGGTATTTTGTGTGTTCTTGATTTTGTGTTTAAAAGTCAAGAAATT
>JAZNGX010000011.1:0-4035 GCA_045576675.1 Clostridia bacterium
AAGAAAAGCAGTTAATATGATATTTTAACAGTAACATAAATTATTTTAAACCCATATTATATTCATAGGAGTGATATAATATGGGTTTAACTGTAAATTCCACCGGATTTAAATCTTTTGATACAGGACTTGATATAAAAAAATCAGATTCAAATGATAGAATTATTGCACTTGCAGGCAATCCTAATGTTGGAAAAAGCACGGTGTTTAATGCACTTACCGGTATGAGACAGCACACCGGCAACTGGCCCGGTAAAACGGTTACAAATGCAAGCGGGGTATGCGATTACAAAAACGAAAGGTATGTTATGGTTGACCTGCCGGGAACTTATTCGTTGATGGCACATTCGGCAGAGGAAGAGGTTGCAAGGGATTTCATATGCTTTGGTAATCACGATGCGGTTGTTGTGGTGTGTGATGCCACTTGCCTTGAACGCAATCTTAATCTTGTTTTGCAAACAATTGAAATCACAAAAAATGTTGTTGTTTGCGTAAATCTTATGGATGAAGCCAAAAAGAAGGGTATTAACGTAAACCTTAAGGCATTGTCAAAAAAGCTTGGTGTTCCTGTTGTTGGGACAAATGCATTAAAAAAGCGTGGGCTTGACAGAATTCTGGATAGTGTTGGCAAAGCAGGAAGCAACAAGCCATACTGCATAAGATATACAAAGCCTGTTGAGGAGGCAATTGCCGCACTGATTGAGAAAATACCTGACTGCAATATTAATAAAAGATGGATAGCGTTAAGACTTATTGAGGGTGATAAAAAGCTAACGGCTTCTCTTTATGAGTATCTTGGTATTGATGAGTTACCGACAGATGATGTACTGCAAAAAAGCGGAATTACCTTGCAAACGCTAAAGGATAACGTGGTTTCCTGCATTATACTTTCGGCAGAGGAAATATGCAATGATGTTGTTACATATGAAAGCTCAAATTATAACGAGCGTGACAGAAGGCTTGACCGTATACTTACAAATCGTTATATCGGCTATCCGATTATGCTTTTGCTGCTTGGGGTTGTGTTCTGGCTTACAATTGTTGGGGCAAACTATCCGTCTGCTTTAATTTCAAATGCTTTATTTGGTGCTGAGAAATATCTTGTTAGCTTTTTTATGTGGTTAAAAGTGCCGCAGTTTATATATGAAATGCTTGTTTTTGGCGTATACAGGGTCGTGGCGTGGGTTGTTTCTGTTATGCTGCCACCTATGGCAATATTTTTTCCGCTGTTTACATTGCTTGAAGATTTGGGGTATCTTCCACGAATTGCGTTTAATCTTGATAATGTGTTGAAAAAATGCAATGCGTGCGGAAAACAGGCACTTACAATGTGTATGGGCTTTGGATGCAACGCCGCAGGAATAGTTGGCTGCAGGATAATTGATTCGCCACGTGAACGCCTTATAGCTATGCTTACAAACAGCTTTGTGCCTTGTAACGGCAGGTTTCCGACAATTATAGCAATAATATCAATGTTTTTGGTGTATGGCGGTAATTCTTTGTTAAGTGCATTGTTGCTTACGTTGGTTGTTGTGCTTGGAATATTTATAACGTTTATTGTTTCTTATATACTTTCAAAAACAATTTTAAAAGGGCAGCCTTCGTCCTTTGTTCTTGAACTACCACCGTACAGAAGACCAAGAATAGGCAGGGTTATTGTAAGCTCGGTAATTGACCGCACTGTGTTTGTTCTTGGCAGAGCTGTCGCCGTAGCCGCACCTGCGGGGCTTATAATCTGGTTGTTTGCAAATGTTAACATTGGTGACGTAACGTTGCTTAACTATTGCAGCAGTATTTTAGACCCATTTGCACGGCTTATAGGGCTTGACGGCGTTATTCTGCTTGCATTTATTCTCGGGCTGCCTGCAAATGAAATTGTTGTCCCAATAATAATAATGGCATATATGTCGGCAGGAAGTCTCGTGCAATATGAAAGCCTGTCATCTTTAAAAACATTGCTTGTTGACAATGGCTGGACGTGGGTAACGGCTGTTTGTACGATGCTTTTTTCACTTTTTCACTGGCCGTGTTCAACAACGCTGATTACAATAAAAAAGGAAACAGGCAGCTTTAAGTGGATGCTTGTTTCCCTTGCTTTGCCAACTGCTGTCGGCATGATTATTTGCTTTTGTATTGCAACGCTTGCTAGATTATAACATCTTCTCCGTAAAATGCACAGGTGAGTATTTGCTTTATATCCTCAGGGGTTGCTTCTCTTGGATTGCTTGATGTGCATGGGTCTGATGCGGCGTTTTTGCTGATTTCGTCAACCTTTTTTAAGAAGTGGTCTTCAGAAACGCCGTTTTCCTTAAAGGTTTGTTTTATGCCTATTCTTTTGTTCAATGCCTTTATCTCTTTAACAAGCGAGTTTATAAGCTGCTTGTCCGTTTGCCCGTTAAGACCTAATGCACGTGCTATTGCTGCATATTTGTATGGCACCTTGTGTGCGTTAAACTGAATTACATATGGCAGCAGCAATGCGTTGCAACACCCGTGAGGGATATTAAATTCTGCACCTGTTTTGTGTGCCATACTGTGAACAATTCCAAGCAGTGCGTGAGTAAATGCCATACCTGCCATACACTGTGCAATATGGATTTTTGCCCCTGAATCAACAGAGCCATTATAAAAGCATTCGATATTTTCGTAAACAGATGATATTGCGTATATGGCAAGTGCATCTGTCACCTGATTTGCGGCCTTTGATACATATGCTTCTATTGCATGCGTCATTGCATCCATTCCTGTATGTGCAATAAGCTGCTTTGGCATTGTACGTGGCAAGGCGTAGTCTAAAATAGCAATGTCAGGTGTTATTTCAAAGTCTGCCAGAGGATATTTTATATTTGTTGTATAATCAGTTATAACTGAAAATGCAGTTACCTCAGAAGCCGTTCCGCTTGTTGACGGAATAGCAACAAATATAGCCTTTTTCCTTAGTTTTGGTATAGTGAACGGGTCTTTAATATCGTCAAAGGTAAGCTCGGGATGCTCGTAAAACACCCACATTGCCTTAGCTGCATCAATAGGTGAGCCACCGCCTATTGCAACAATAACGTCAGGGTCAAATTCCTGCATAGTTTTTGCACCCTTCATAACAGTCTGAATTGACGGGTCAGGCTCAACACCTTCAATAAGCTTTGTATCTATACCAACCTCCTGCAACAGCTTTTCTGTACGTTCCAGAAACCCGTGCTTTTGCATTGAGGTTCCACCTGTTACAATAACAGCACGCTTTTTGCCTTTTAATGATTTTAATTGTTCAAGTGCGTTTTCACCATAAAAGATTTCTCTTGGAAATACGAATTTTGCCATTTTTATGTCCTCCGTAATAAATAATGATTCGTAACATATTATTAATTGGGAGGAGTGATTTTATGCAATTAATTCCTTATCGCGATGTGATACTGGTGAAAAATACAAAAGGGATTTTAAGTGCTGTTATAAGATTTCTGCTTAAAAGCGAGTATTCGCACAGTGAATTTGTAATAGATGACTGGCTTACATTTGGCACGGATTTTTCCCGCCCTGCAAGCATACATACTTTTGGATACAATATGCATGAAATTGATGTGTTTCGTCTAAAAAAACCGCTTGAAGAGCGGCAGATTGATATAATCAAGGAATATTTGCAAAATGCATTGAAGCTCAGGTATGATTTAATCGAAGCATTATGTGTTGGTCTTAAACTAAAATGTAGAGGAAGAAGTAAAAGATTTATCTGTATTTCGATAATTCTTGATGCATATGAAAAAGCTGGCGTTTTACCTGTCGGTGCATCGGAAAAATACGAAGATTTTTCTTCGTTTTCAAAAAGTCCATATTTTGAAAAAGTGGAATAAATCGGTGATTTATTCCACTTTAAAATATTTATGCGGTTATCATTGTACCGATACCTGTATCGGTGAAAATTTCAAGCAAAATGCAGTGCGGAATACGTCCGTCAATAATATGGACGCGTTTTACGCCGGCATCAATTGCATCAATACAGCTTAATGTTTTTGGAATCATACCGCCCTTAATTGTTCCGTTATC
>JAZNGX010000012.1:0-12881 GCA_045576675.1 Clostridia bacterium
TAATATAAAAAAAGATGGTAATAAATATATATTTACAGATTCTGATGGGAAAACTGAAAAATATACTGAAAAAGATAAGGAAAAAGCATCCAGTGTTATAAAAGAATATGCAGATACAATTATTGCGATGGCAGACAAACACAATGTTAATCCTATAGTTTTGGCAGGGTGTATTTATTCAGAACAATGTTTGAATGTAGATTGGGTAGATTCTGTTACTGATGTTTTATTTCACTTTATGGACACGTCAATTGGTGTAGCACAAGTAAAAGTTTCTACTGCCAAAATGTTGGAAGATAAAGGATATATACCAGATACTTAACACTTATGGGAGATGATTAGTATCAAAAAAATATTTTACCTTGCAATAATATTAATTGTCGTGATGTTTGTGTTACCACTATCACTTTTTGCAACTAATATTATTTACAATAACATAGTCCTTAATATTTATGAATATAAAATCAATAAAGTACCATTGCCTCAAGAGTTCGAAATCATTTCAAAAGATAAGCTTGTCGGAAATTTTTTCGGCGGTGGTGATAATATAGATTTTATGGTATATTACATAGTAAAAACTGATATGACAGAGCAGGAAATAGAAGATTATTATAAAAGTGTGTATGTACCGCCAGCAAAATTTTACCGAGACAAATCAGGAGTTATTGTAAATGAGATGCCGGACAATGTTTATATTGATGTTCCAAAAGAATGTATGCTTGTTATATTTATTGACGAAAGTTATCCGGCACTATTGGATATAAGAGGATGCTAGGTTTTTCATAAGACAATGACGACAAAAAAGCCACAGGATATATCCTGTGGCTTTTAATCATTATTTTATTCAAACATTGCTATTCTCTGGCTGTGTCTTCCGCCTTCAAATTCGGCATTAAGCCAGCCCTTAACAATATCTTTTCCCGTTTCGATACCAATTATTCTTGCACCAAGTGCCAAAACATTAGTATCGTTATGCTGACGTGAAAGGATTGCAGACAAAGGCTCGCTTACAGCGGCACATCTGATGCCTCTGTGCTTGTTTGCGGCAATTGACATACCAATGCCTGTTCCACAAATCAAAATGCCTTTTTCGCACTCTCCCGATGTTATTGCATTACATACCTTGTCGGCATATTCGGGATAATTGCAGCTATCATTAGTATATGTACCGAAGTCTTTAACCTCGTAATTCATACCCTTTAAATAATCTATAATAAGATTCTTGAATTCAACCGCTGCATGGTCACAACCTATTGCTATCATCTTAAAGAATAATGCTCCTTTTATTTTACAATATAATCCTTGATTTTATCAGTAGCTTCGCTTACGGGGGCACTGATAGTCAATGTGAAATTAACATTAAGCTTTTCTGAAAGACGTGCAAGCTCGTCAAAGAACGCATCACTTTCAGCCACAGGCTTGCCTGTGATTTTTGTAACACTGTCAATAAACACGTGTGTTATATCATAATCTCTTGAAAGAATTCCGCTTACATAACCTGTGAATGCCTCATAACTGTCTGTCTTAAATTCAGATGTATCAGATAAACGAACAGCAGATTTAACGTCAAACAAATGTCTGTTGCCCTGAGCTATGCATACAACATTACCGTTTTCCTGATCAGCAGCCGTGTTAACCATCTCAATAAAAGCCTTGGTTTTGCCTGAGCCCTTTTCGCCCATTAAAATCTTTATCATTTTAAAAACCTCCTTTTATTTTATAGATATATTGTACTATAAAACAAAAGCTAATGCAAGCATTATTTGTAAATATTTTATATTATTTTAAACGTTTTTCCAATTCTGCCTTTTGTGCCTCGTATCCCGGCTTGCCCAAAAGTGCAAACATATTCTTTTTGTATGCCTCAACGCCCGGCTGGTTAAAGGGATTTACGCCTAATAAATAGCCGCTTATTGCACAGGCTTTTTCAAAGAAGTATACCAAAAAGCCGAAGTTGTATGAAGAAAGCTCTGAAAGCTCGATTACAAAGTTTGGAACACCGCCGTCTGTGTGAGCAAGAACTGTTCCCTGCATAGCCTTGTGGTTTACAAAGTTAACTGTTTTACCTGCTAAAAAGTTAAGTCCGTCAAGGTCGTCTTTATCCTCGCCTATTGTTACATCAATTTTTGGTGCGGCAACGTTAAGTACAGTTTCAAACAGGCAGCGTCTGCCGTCCTGAATGTACTGACCCATTGAGTGAAGGTCTGTTGAAAAATCTGCACCTGCAGGGAATATACCCTTTTGGTCCTTGCCCTCGCTCTCGCCGTATAGCTGCTTCCACCACTCTGTCATATAGTGAAGTGCAGGCTCGTAATTAACAAGCATTTCAATTGTTTTGCCTTTCTGAAGCATTGCAAAACGTGCAGCAGCGTACTGATAGCATTCGTTTTCGTCAAGCTTATCAACTGAGTATTGCTTGCAGGCATCCTGTGCACCCTTCATCATTTCATCAATATCTGCACCGCTTACTGCGATTGGCAATAAGCCTACTGCTGTAAGAACTGAAAATCTGCCGCCAACGTCATCAGGAACAACAAAGGTTTCGTAGCCTTCATCATTAGAAAGCTTTTTAAGTGCTCCTTTTGCTTTGTCGGTAGTTGCATAAATTCTTTCCTTTGCACCTGCTTTGCCATACTTTTTCTCTAAAAGGTCGCGGAAAATTCTGAATGCGATTGCAGGCTCTGTTGTTGTGCCTGATTTTGAAATTACGTTAACAGAAAAATCCTTATCCTTAACCATTTCAACAAGCTCTGCAAGATATGATGAGCTTATGCTGTTGCCCGCAAAGAAGATTTTGGTTTTTGCGTTGTAATTTGCAAGAGGAGAGGAAGTGAATTCAATTGCCGCTCTTGCACCTAAATATGAACCGCCTATTCCTATAACAATAAGAATTTCAGACTGGTCGTTAATCTTTTTTGCTGCAGCTTTAATTCTTTCAAACTCGTCTTTATCATAATCAAAGGGCAAATTAACCCAACCTAAAAAGTCGTTACCTGCACCTGTTTTTTCATCAATAGCTTTGTGTGCTGCAGAAACTGCACCTTTAAGACATAAAAGCTCGTCTTTGCTAATGTAGTTTTCTGCAAAAGAATAGTCAAATTTTACTGACATGATGTTCATTCCTTTCGATGCTAAATATTCATTTTTCAAAAAACATATTCATTTTATTACAAAACCGATGAAAAATCAACCATATTTATAAAATTTTGCTGATACTTGCAAAAATTTTACTATTATTTGTAGAAACTTCTATTTTTATGCTGCTGTTTGTGTTGTTTTTTATCTTTAGATCAAGTGAGTCGTAGTTCACTGCAGCATCTTTTCCTTCGGCAACATAATTTACCGGCTTGTCGTGAGTATGATGCTCAATAGTTTCAAGCCCTGCAATAAGTGCGGCATTGTAAATAGTTGTGCTTACCTGACATACTCCGCCACCGTAATCATCAACATATTCACCATTAATAAGCACCTTTGCCTTTTGGTAACCACGTTCGCCAGAACGCTCGCCGACTGTTGAATTGAATGAAAACACCTCTCCCGGAGCTAATGTGACTCCGTTTATTGCCTTGATGCATAAATTAATATTATGCAGTCTGCTTTCGGCACTGTCGTGTATAACTGTCTGAAACGCTGCAAGCAGCTCACTTTGCTGAACACTTTTTTGTTGCTGTGGCTGTTCATTTGCAGGCGGAACAGGAGGTTCGTTTTTTTCTTTCTGTTGGCTGCAACCGCAAAAAACAACTGCTGTTAACAATATTATTACCATTTTTTTCACATTATCACCTCGTTTTTTTTATTATTCTAAAAAAACACAATTAAATTACAGGAATTTTTTAATTTTCTATTTATTTTTTGAATTTTTTGTGTTATGATATATAATGTAGGATAATAGAAAGGATGATTGCGAATGTCAGAAAACATTAAAATAGTCGCTAACAGAATTAAGGAGCTTCGTGAAATAGTAGGTTATACTGCCGAAGAGCTTTCAAAGATGCTTTCTATGACTGTTGATGAATATTTGGAATATGAATCGGGCAATACCGACATTCCGATAAGCGTGCTTTATGAGATTTCTAATCAGCTTGGTGTAGAGCTTACAACAATTCTGACAGGTGAAGAGCCACGCCTTAAACGTTATTCGTTTGTAAAAAACGGCGAGGGTATCGACATTGAACGCAGTAAGCAATACAAGTATAAAAATATTGCTTATAAAATGCAGAATAAAAAGTCTGAAATTTTGCTTGTTACTGTTGAACCTGATGAAAAGGACAGTACCATTCATTTAAACACGCATCCGGGTCAGGAGCTTGATTATATCCTTGAGGGTGAAGTCGTCATTAAGGTTGCCGATACTGAAATAAAACTTGGTGTTGGTGACACACTATATTATGATTCTGCTTATCCGCACGGTATGAAATGTATTGGTGATAAGCCGGCAAAAATATTAACTGTAATAACGGCTTGAAAGGATGTCCAAAGATAAAATGAGTTTAGTAGAAAAGTTTTGTAAAACGGACTATAGTTCGTATGAGGATTTTTATAATAATTTCAAAATTAATGTCCCTGAAAATTTTAATTACGGTTATGACGTAATTGATGCAATAGCTGCTGAAAAACCTGATAAGACAGCTCTTGTTTGGTGTGATGATACCGAGGTTAATGATAAAACCTTTTCATTTAAGGATATTTCGGATTTGTCAAATAAAACAGCGAACTTTTTAAAGGCACAGGGCGTCAAAAAAGGTGATGCTGTAATGCTTATTTTGAAAAGAAATTACCAGTTCTGGTACATAATGATTGCATTGCATAAAATCGGTGCGGTTGCAATTCCTGCAACATATCTTTTAACCAAAAAGGATATTGTTTACAGAAACAATGCCGCAAGCGTAAAGGCTATTATTTCAACAAATGATGAGGTTGTTTTAGAGCATATCGAGGCGGCTGTTCCCGATTCTGAAACACTTGAAAAGCTTATCATTGTAAACGGTGAGCGAGAGGGCTGGATTTCTTTTGACGATGAGGTTGATAAGTGTTCTGACAGTTTCCCAAGACCTACAGGTGAGGAAGCAACAACAAATAATGACATTATGCTGATGTACTTTACATCAGGCACAACCGGCAATCCAAAAATGGCGGCACACAATTTCATTTATCCTTTAGGTCACATTATAACAGCAAAATTCTGGCACGACTTAAATGAAAATGATTTGCATATTTCTGTTGCAGATACAGGCTGGGCAAAGTGTGCATGGGGTAAGCTTTACGGTCAGTGGATTTGTGAGGCTGCACTGTTTGTTTACGATATGGAAAAATTTGTTCCGATAAAGCTTTTGGAAAAAATTTCAAAGCATAAGGTAACGTCGTTTTGTGCTCCGCCTACGATTTATCGCTTTATGATGCAGGAGGATATAACAAAGTTTGATTTGTCTTCACTTCGCAGCTGTTGCCTTGCAGGTGAGCCTTTAAATCCTGATATTTATAACAAATTCAGGGAGCTTACAGGTATCAGTATGAGAGAAGGCTTCGGTCAGACAGAAACGGTTGTTGCTCTTGCAAACTTCCCGTGGATGACACCAAAGCCCGGTTCGATGGGTAAGCCGTCGCCGGCACTTGGGGTAGACATCGTTAAGGAAAACGGCGAATCTTGTATGGCAGGTGAAGAGGGCGAAATTGTTTTTAAAGCAGAAAGCGGACAGGTTCCCGGCTTGTTTATAAAATACTATCGTGATGATGAACGCACCAAAGAAAAATGGTACGACGGAGTTTATCATACAGGTGACCTTGCCTGGATTGATGAGGACGGATATGTGTTCTATGTAGGTCGTGACGATGATGTAATAAAATCATCAGGCTACAGAATAGGCCCGTTTGAAATTGAAAGTGCATTGCTTGAGCATCCGGCTGTACTTGAAACTGCAATTACAGCTGTTCCCGACCCGATACGCGGTCAGGTTGTAAAGGCAACAATTGTTCTGAAAAAAGGCTACAAGCCTTCAGAACAGCTTAAAAAGGATTTGCAAAATCATGTTAAGAGGGTTACTGCACCATACAAATACCCGAGAATCATTGAGTTTGTAAATGAACTTCCCAAAACCACAAGCGGCAAAATCCGCCGCGTGGCTATAAGAGAACAGGACAACAAGTAAAGGAGAGTAAGTTATGAAAAAATTATTAGCAATTGTATTGTGCCTTGCATTTGCATTAAGCTTTACAGCTTTTGCAGATGATCAGCAGACACCTGCTGAAGCAACTGTTTCAATCGCTGTAAACAACGCAAGCGTAACAGTCGGAGATACCGGTCTGGAGCTTACAGTTGATATTACAGCAGCAACAAAGAATATAACAACAGCTACAGTTGAGATTGCTATCGACAGCGATGCAATCGAGGTTGCAGGTGTAACACCTGTTAACGAAACCACATACAATTATGTAATAGAAATTACAAATGACACACCGGCAACAACAGCACAGAAGGTTGTTCCGCTTGAGATAACAGGCTTTGATGTTGAAAATGCTCCTGCAACTGTAAACATCAGCCTTGTATCTGCTACAATAATGGATGATGCTGACCCTGCTGCAGAAATCACAAACGAGCTTGGTGCGGCAACAGCGGTTACGGTAAATAACCCTGTTATAAATGCAAAGCTTGTGTTTGCTCAGGAAATAATGTCAACTGATAATATTACTGTTACATATGAAGAGGTTGTTGCAGCAAATGACCCTGTAACTCCTCCTGCAGATGATGGTAATGGCGATGGCAACGGTAATGGTGATGGCAATGGCGATGGTGGCACATCACAGCAGTCAGAAGGCGGTGAAGGGGATGTAACTCCTCCTGCACCAAAGGTTTATAACACTGCTCTAACATTAAGAGCTGATGGCAAAACAGTGATTGTTGAGCCTGTGTTCGCAGATGGTGAAACAGCTATGACAGCAGGTACATATAAAGTTGTAATCGTAGCAGACGGGTACAAAATTACTGACGTTGCAGATATTACAATTGATGCAGAGCATCCCGTTGCTGTATGGGAAACTGATTTGACAGCAGGATATATTACAGACGATGCAGTTATCGACCTTTACGATTTCCACGAAATCTGCAAGGTAATTGGTTCAGCACAGCCTGCAGCAAAGTATGACTTAAATCGTGACGGCAATGTTAACACACGTGACCTTACAATGCTTGTTGATAACTGGACAGCAGTTGTGGAAGGAGGAGCAAACTAATGAAAAAGGCTTTGGTTTTACTTTTAACACTTGCACTTGCAATCACATCGTTTACTACAGTTTCTTTTGCATCTGATATAACCTTTGGCTTGGATGTGTTGGGACTTGGTGAACAGATTATTCCAAATGAAGAATTTGACGTTATTTTGTACACAACCTCACAGATTTCAACAATTTATTCATATCAATTAGGTATAAATTATGATAAGGAATATTTTGAACTGAAAAACATTTCATCATCAGTAGCAAACAGCTATAAGGGTATTGAAAAAATTGATAATGCAAATGGTAAAGCTGATTTTGCTTATTATATCGGCAATAAACCACTTACCGAAAACAGCGATTCAGGCAAATATAAAATTGCACTTTTAACCTTTAAAACACTAAAGCCTGTAGATAAAGCCCTTACAATTGAGATTGACGATGCAAGAACAACCTTGCTTAATGAAAATGCAGCTGAAATTATATACGATGTTCAGGATCTTAATATCGTAATTCCTGCAACACCTTATAAAACTGCACCTACAACAAGCTATTTCACACCGGGCAGTTATTTAAAGCTTGCTACTTCAACAAAGGATGCAGATATTTATTATACAACTAATGCTGACGAAGTGCCTAACAATAAAATGAACGGTTCAATAAGACTTCCGAACAGAAGCACTACTTATTATGCTATTGCTAAAAAATATGGTATTTCAAGTGCAAGAGCAGCATTTCAGCTAAGCTTCAGAAACACTGCCGGCGGCGGTGGTGTTGGTGGCGGAGGAGGCGGTGGCTCCTACGGCGGAGTCGGTAACTACGGCGGAGGCTCAAGCTTTGTACCACAAACCAATGCAACAGTGAATAACACAACAAATACAAATACTAATACAGCTACTCAGGAAAAATATGCAGATATTAAAGGTCACTGGGCAGAAAGCTATGTAAAAGACCTTATTAATAAGAAGATTATCAATGGTTATGAAGACGGTACGATTAAACCTGCGAACACTGTTACAAGAGCAGAGGTTGCAAAAATAATTGTATGTGCTTTAGGACAGTCTGAAGCTAAAAATATTACTCTTGATTTTGCAGATGCAGGTTCAATTGCAGACTGGGCAAAGGGTTATATCCAGACAGCCGTTAACCTTGGAATACTTAACGGTTATGAGGATAATACCTTCAAGCCTACTCAGCCTGTTACAAGACAGGAGCTTGCAAAGATTGCAATGGTTGCATTTAAGATGGGCGAAAGTCAGAATGCTTTAACCTTTGCTGATAAGGATACAATCCCTGCGTGGTCTGCAGGTTATATTTCTTCAGCAGTTGCAAACGGAATCATCACAGGTTATGAGGATAACACCTTTAAGCCAACAGGTAACGTTACAAGAGCAGAAATCTGTACAATAGTATCTAAGTGTCTTAAATAATATAAATAAAAGGGGAGTTTTTAAACATCCCCTTTTATTTATGCCATAAACACCGGCTTGCTTGTTTTTGAACTTATGTGAAAAATGCCCGCCTGATAAATAGACGGGCATTTATTTTTGCAAAAACGTGTGTTGAGTTCCCAAGTTTGAATTGAGGCAATATGGAACAACAAATTTTATTACAGTAAATATTTTTTAATCATTTCTTTTTCGAAATTCAACAGATATTTTGCTTCTTCATCAATTCTTGCTTCGGAAGGGTTGTCAATTAAATCACGATATACGTGAATATCTCTGCCGACTTCTCCGCCCTGCATAACAAAAGGTTCGGAAACTATTCTTCCCTTATAATTGATATCAGAAAGTGCTTTAAATATTTCATCCCAATCAAGATGACCTTTACCCGGAGCTGTTCTGTTGTTTTCACCTGTATGGAAGCTTGTAAGCTTATTTCCTGCAAGTCTTATTGCATCTCCGATATTATTTTCCTCAATATTCATATGATATGTATCAAGCAACACACCTATATTTGGACTGTCAATTTCTTCTACGTAAGCAAGTGCTTCTGCCGCGGTGTTGATAAGGCAGGTTTCAAAACGGTTTACTGCCTCAACACAATATGTAACTCCGCAGCTTTCAGCAGTTTTTATAATATCACGCATACTTTTAATGCTTTGTTCCCAATAAGGTCTTTTATCACCAAGAAAATTATCGGGAGTTCCCCAGCCTGCATAGCTGACACCAGACAAAAGTGTGCCATTCATAAAGCCGATTCTTTCAACAATGTTTTTTAAATATTCTACTCCGCCAAGTCTGACTTTTTCATCCAGTGAAGAAACATCATAATTTCTGTCAAGTCCAAGGCTGTATGTCAGTTCGATACCATATTCATTGGCGTATTTTACCAATTCGCTCATATGCTCCTTGCTCATTTCAAGTAATGGCTGAGCCTGAAACTCAAGAACATCAAAGCCAATTTCAGATGCTTTTTTAATATATTTTTTGTGGTCTGCATCCCAGTTTTTCTCCCAGAAATTCATAAAAATACCAAGCTTGTTCATAATATATTCCTCCTGTTAAAATTATAGTATATCTATATCATAGTCGAGATATTTAACCAATGCTTCTTTTACACTTTCAGACCATTTGCCTTTAGCGATAGCAACATGGTGTTTATAACCATTTTCGCACATATATTTAAATATGTTTTCGAGGTTCGGATTTTCGTAAACAACCCCGGCACCGAAAAAGTCATCGTCAAATTTGTCATCTGTAAGTTTACCATTGGTTGTGAAACCGCAAACTTTTCCGTTTTCGGTTTTAATTGAAGCAACAGTTACATTTCCTGATTTGATTTTTCCGTTTACAATACCCACTCCGGTTCCTTCACCGTATGATTTTTTGAACATAAGATGCTCACTGATGCTTGTTTCATCATCAAAGAATGATTTTGGAACTGCTGAACAATGGAACATAATATTCTTTGTGGGATCGTCTCCGTAGTTATTGTTGACATCAAGAAGCATTACCGGTTCGTTTGATGCCAGCATAAGAGCATACATTGCTACTGCGTTGTTAACATCAAGTTCACAAGCAGCAGGAATTCCATTTTCATTAAGGTCACTGAGTATAAGGCACGGAGCAATATTGTACTGTGTAACAAATTCATCCCAGCATCTTACAGAAACTGCATTTAAGTTATATTCCTCAATAAGCTTGTCAAATGCAACACCAAGCTTTGCTATATTTGTTAGTTTTTCATCAGTATAATTTCCAAATGAAGTAATCGAAGAAAGATATTCCTTTTTCAATTTAAGAGCTTCGCTATCTGTGTTTTCCATAAGATCAAAAACATATGACAAGTCAATTGTTTCAAGATTGATTCTTTTGTTCTGTAATGCCACTTCATCGGTTCTTACAGTCTTGAACGCAGTTGTTCTTGCACCGAACGCGCCAATGTTAAAGGTTTTCATTCCTTTAACAACTCTGCATATTGCGGCAAAATTTTCGAGGTCTTCTTTAAAAGATTTGTCAAGAGGAGAAACAGCCATCTTTTTAGTTAAAGTAAATTTAATATTGCATTGACGCAAAACATTACACATTGCAAATTTACCACAAACGGCATCTCGTCTTTTTGAAAAATCCATTTTTCCTATTTCATCAGGATATGCCTGAATGAGAATGGGAACATTCGTGTTTTTTAATGCTTCTGCAGCACCATTTTCATCAGAAAAGTTTGGCATACACAAAATGATACCATCAAAATTCCCTTTGTTTTCTTCCAGAAATTCTGCATATCGCTGTCCTTCTTTACGGGTTTCTACTGCTCCGAATCTGGTGAGGTTTTCATCCAGGCAGATGTAATCAAAACCGCAATTTGTTACAGCTTTTATCATTTCCTTTCTTGCATCGGCAATAACTTCTCCGGGGAAAAACCCTCTATTGCCAAAAAACAACGCAAATGTAATCTTTGATTTTGTCATAAAAATTCCTCCTTTAATGAAATTATACTATAAACTACATCGGCTTTATAGAAACTTTCTTGTTAATAAATAGCATTATCTTGCTCAAATCGGTTAAATTTGTTGATTTTTATGCTCTTAAATGCTATTATAATAAAAAAGGGGGGAGAAGTATGAAATATAAGTTTTGCAAAGAAAAACTGAATAATGTACTAAAAGAGTTTTATTCTCTTACGGGGATAACGATGAGTGTATGGGACACAGAATTTAATCAATTGACCTTTTATCCAAATCCCATGGCATCCATATGTTCCATAATAAAGTCTTTTCCCGAAGGAAAACAAAAGTGTCTTAATTCTGATATAGCTGCATGCAAAATGGCTTCCTCGTCAAAAAGTGCATATACATTTACCTGTCATGCCGGCTTGGTTGACACCGTTGTACCTGTATATCATAACGGTATTCTGATTGCATATATTATGTTTGGGCAATTAAAGGATAGCGAAAAAACTCTTTCTAACCTTGATAATGTTAAAAAGTTGTGCAAAAAATATGGTATATCTGAAAAAAACATAGAAGATTTTTACAACTCTCTGCCTACTTTGCAGCATAATCAAATTGATGCTCTGGCAAATCTGTTTGAAATGTGTATCCCCTATTTTTATACCAGTAAGGCAATTACTGTTGAACAGAACGAGCTTGCTTCAAATATTGATGCTTATTTGACAAAAAATATAACATCGGAGCTGACAATAGACCAACTGTGCAATTTTTTTGGAATTTCAGTAAAAACACTATATCAAATTTCTCATAACTTTTTTGGAACTTCTATTAAAAACTATATTATAACCAAAAGGATAGATATGGCTAAGCACTATCTGACGGTAACAAATCTTTCAGTCCGTGAAATAAGCGTTATGACAGGATTTAACGATTATAATTACTTTATACGCACTTTTAAATCAAGAACCGGACGCACACCACTGATTTACAGAAAGGAATTTCCGCTTAATATATTATGATTCAAGATTAAAAATGAGCTGTAGCAAAACGATTTTTAATATCGAGTTGACTACAGCTCCCACAATTTAACCATTTTGTAGTATGGGTGAACCTGACAGTAATGTTATCAATGGAGGACAACGGAGTTTTTTCTTGAAATTTTTTCAAATTCAAGTTGTTTTGTTGACAAAATTACCTATATTGACAATGAGATGAGTAAATTTGTCAACAGATTTTAGCTTTGGATTATAGGACTGCCTAACTGAATAATAGGAAAGCCTCATGGTTTGTTCGTTGACTTTTATATTAAAATCAACAATAATATTCATATTAAAGTCAACAAAAAAGACAGGAATTTATCCTGCCTTAATTTTATATTTTGTAAATTGAGTTAAACATTGCAACATATTTATCGTCAATGCTATTATCCTGATGATAATGTCCAAAAAACCATTTTTCACAAACTACACTATTCTTTATTTTTTCCAGAAATTCTGTAAGTTCGTTAATCTCGTATGTGGGAGCGATTTTTGTTTGAACAGATGTCGGGGCTGAATGGGTTATCACATAATCGAATTTATAATTATTCTTTTTGAGGTTATTCTCTGCATTACTATACTCTTGCTCGCTTGGCATCTCATCTTTCCACCAGTTTTTGCCTTCGGTTCGATGTTCTTTGTCGTGCGAGCTTGCCCCACCAAATACGAAGAACTTCTTTCCGTCAATATTATATACTTCGCCCCTGATTAAATGATATATGCCATCATCAACTTTGTGT
>JAZNGX010000013.1:0-2367 GCA_045576675.1 Clostridia bacterium
CGTCATAGATATACTTAACCTTTTCGCCATCAATTACGTATGTACAACAGTGAATTGGTGTTGTCTTTAGGTTCTCTGCAATATTGAGTATCTTTACTTGTACGCTAACAAAATCAGCCTCGGAAAGCTTAATTGCTAAAATCTTATTATCAATGATTGATCCATCATTGTTAAGAAGCACGCCCTCGTTGTAAATTTGTGATACAACAATTCCGTATTTCAATTCGCCACCTGTTGTTTCGTTATAAATTGCGATAGCATCCTTGTTTACCTTGATATCATAAACAATGCTCTCGCCATCTGTTGAGAATCCCTTGTATGTGAATGGGGCAGCAAGCTCGTATCCAGCGCCAAAAATAACATCACAATCTGTACATTTATTACATACCTTGATTGGCTCACAATATGAACCAACAATAATTTCATCTGATACGTAATTTTCATGATAGCCATTCTTATAAGCTATACAGTTGCTATATCCAACAACGAGATTTACGCCTTCATACGTTGCTGTTTCGTCGTAATCCTTAGCTAAAATTTCGTTAGCATTTGCAAGTGTTGTGCATCCTTCAAACACAGATGTATCTGTTCCTGTAAAAATATACACAGCGTTTTGGGGTGAGCCCGCAAATGTATCACCAATACTCTCAATGGTGCTTGGCAAATATACCAATGAAAGCTTTTCACAATACAAAAAGGCTTTTGCGCTTATTGTTGTCACGCTTGCTGGTATCTTAATGCTGGTTAATTTTGCCCACTCGAATGTATTGTCATTAAGTTTAGTTATCTGACAGTTTTCAAAGTTTTCAAGGGTAGATAAAGGATAATTTTTAAATGCACTTTTACCAATTGAAGTCACTGTTGAAGGAATATATATACTCTTGCTTAATTTACCACAATCGCCAAATGCAGATTCCCCGATGGTTGTAAGCTGTGAAGTAGGGTTAATAGTTATATAACCACCTTGTTTAAAGGCAGAACAAAATGCTTGATGTCCTAATTCAGTAACAGAATCAGGCAATGTTATAACAAGATTTTGGCAACTGTCGAAAGCCCAACTATCAATGGTGGTTAAGTTAGTAAGATCCGAAAAATTCTCAATATTTAAACCGCCTTTGCAACTTTGGAACATGGATGATGAAATTTTGGTAATGTCAGTTGGAAGCTTAACAGTTTTTAAGGCTGAACAGTTCATGAATGCACCTTTAGGCATAGAACCGGTTACCTTTTCAAATCCAACAACAGTTTGCAATTTTGCACAACCTTGAAACAGTTTTTCTGCACTGCTTACATTTACTGAATGATTAAATCTAACCTCTAACAAATTTGAATATGAACGCATGCAACACCAGTTAGCATCTATCTTTGTTACATCGCTAGGGAATTCAAAGCGAACAAGCGCATCAAGTTTTCTGCCACCATAAGTTCCTGATATTGTATAATCTTTGTAGTAGCTTGTGCCCTTAGCACTGTTAAATTCCGCAATAGCTTGTGCAAGACCAGGTTGTGAATCTGTACCAGCATAAATTTCAAACTTGCCATCGTCATTTTCCCAAACGATATACGATGATGGGAAAACGTAGTAGTATTTTGTTTCTTCTGAGTTATCAACTAAAACACAATAGCCCTGTGTACTATTGCCGCTATCCTCAATGTTATTGAGCTTTGAAGCGTATTGTGCAGCATTATCAAGGCCCGGATCCTCTGACAACTTAATGATTGTACCAAGTGCGGCATCTTCAGTCTTTTCAACAATAATGCCCTCGGCAAACGCGGAAACGGCAAACAAGCAAACAAATGCCATTACCACTAAAGCCGTTAAAAGAATTTTCTTTTTCATAATTTTTCTCCTTCTAGATTTTATAAAATTTTTAATTGTTAAACAACCGTTAAGTTAAAAGCATTTAAAAAGTGCCTTTTATTACATTATATATCAAAAAATATTGATTATCTATCCATAATGTGATAAAATATACTCAAAAAGTAAGGTTTTGGAGATTGAAATGATTATATATCAGTTTGAAAATATAGGAAAAGCCTATGATTACAAGCATAATTGTCATTCAGATTGGCTCGTACCTCCTCACGTACACGAATACAGTGAATTCATTTTCGTAGAAAAAGGTGCGTTTTATACAACTCTGGACGGCAAGGAATATGTTGTTCCCGAAAATCATTTAGTTTTTATACGCCCTAACCAGCTTCATAATTGTTACAGTGAAGCACCATCCATTGTGCATTGCGTTGTTTTTTCAAACGATTTTGCTCCCATTTTTCGCTCGGCTATAAAAAATATGGAGTTTGAAAATCCTGTTTTTGATTTTTCTGGCAACACAAAGGTGATAGAAGAGCTTAACAATACCGATT
>JAZNGX010000014.1:0-7244 GCA_045576675.1 Clostridia bacterium
CCTTACGTTGATGTTATAATTAATTTGGATGGTGAAATTCTTGAAAATTCAAATGATTGTACTTTTGAAACAATTAAAAAAGAAGCCGAGATTCAGCTTAAAAATGAAGTATATTCTTTTTTAGATAGTTGTTATATTGAAAATAATTGTGATGTTTTAAAAGTATTTAAATGCTTTAAAAAACACTTTATTATAAATACAGATTTTGAAAAGTTTGCTGCTGATACTGATGCATCTGAAATCAGGTTTAATGTTCAAGTTAATACAAATATCAAAAGAGACGGAATTATTTTAAAACAGGAGGAAATTGATATATGAGAATTAAAAACAAATTAATCTGTGTTTTAACAATTCTTATTGCAGTCATTTTAGTTGTAGGCACGTACGGAGTGCTAGAAATGTGTAAGTATAAAAATCATATTAATGCAGGATATAGACTTGCTTTTACAGAGCTGGTTAATAATGTTAACAACATCGATATAGAGCTTAATAAAGCTGCTGTAACTAGCGATAACGAAATGCTTTCTAAGCTCACAGAAAAAGTATGGCTATACTCTGCTTTTGCAAAAGAAAACCTTGGTCAGCTGCCCGTTGCATCGTTTGATTTAACTAAAACCTCTGATTTTTTGTCTCAGGTTGGTGACTACACATATTCTTTGGCAGTTAGATTATCGCAGGGGTTGTCATTTACTGATGATGAATATGAACAACTATATGAATTAACTAAGTATTCTGATGTGCTTTCAGAAGAATTACTATTAATGGAAGAGGGTGTTATGAATGGTGATATCTCAGTTTCACAAAAAGACGGATTTTTTAACAAAACTGTTGAAACTTTTGAAACCGATATGAATGAAATAGAAGAAAAGTTTGGTGAATATACTTCGCTTATATATGATGGTCCGTTTTCAAGTCATATTGAAAATCAAAGTGGTGAGCTTTTAAAGGCAGAAGCAATTTCAAAAAAACAGGCTCAACAGGTTGCAACTGAGATTTTGAGAAACAGTTCATATAAGCCGGTATTTAATGGCGAAAGTGATGGGAAAATAAAATCGTATGATTTTGTTGTTCAGTCAGGTAATAACAGAGAGATATATATTAAAGTAACCAAAAATGGTGGATATCCATTGTTTATGCTTGATAACAGAGCAATAAATGGTCATATTATTGAATATGCTTCAGCAAAAGAATATGCAAGGGATTTTTTAAACAGAATAGGATATGTTAAAATGAAACAAACAGGTTATATAATTGAAAACAGTGCTATAACCTTTGCTTATGCTTATGTTCAAAATGAAATTATAATGTATCCTGATTTAATTAAGGTTAAGGTCGCACTTGATAATGGTGAAATTATAGGTTTTGAGGCTAACGGCTTTTTGTCAAATCATATTGAAAGCAGAAAACTGCCATTGTATAATGTTTCAAAGGAAAAAGCAGTAAGCCTGTTAGGCAGCGGATTTGGCGTTAAGAGCATAAATAAAGTTCTGATACCATTAGATACAGGCAAAGATGTTTATTGCTACGAAATTAAAGGAATTATAAATAACAAAACATTCCTGGTGTATATAAACACGGAAACTGGTAAAGAGGAAGATATTAAGCTGTTCGTACAAACTGATTACGGTGAATTAACTGTGTAGAAAATGTAACACCCCATATATATGGGGTGTTTTCAGATGTTTAATGCAATTGCAATAAATTCTATTAAAGCCAGATGCAGGGGATAGAACAAATAGAATGCATATTTTAGCTTATGTTTGCCCGGTTTTCCGTTGTATAGTGCCATTATAATAACTGCGAACATTGAATATAGCTACAAGTAATTGATTCCATTTTTTACCGAAAGCATAAGTAAAGCAAATGCAAATAGTAAAAGCTTTACAAAACGGTTATCAAGCTTTTTGAAAAATTCTGGGGTTTCGTTCTCCTTGTAATCCGATAACGAAACAAATACAGGAACAAGAACACCGTAAAATCCGTAATCAACACCAATAAATCTGGTAGTAATGTATACAAATGATGATACAACAGCAACAGAAATGAATGCTGATATTATTTGCTTTTTGTGCAGCATTTTTTTTGCGTATTGTATCGTATAAATCAGAATAACTGATAACGAAAAGGTGAATAGTATGTTGCCATAATGACGACCTGAATATAACAAATATGGAATTTCACATAAAACAGCAAAAATGATTATAGTAATAAGTCGCTTTATCTTATTCTTTGTATATTTACAGCCCTCAGCAATAAAATATGCAAAAATAGGAAAAGCAAGACGACCGATAATCCTGAAATCAATTATAGTTGGAAATATTCTTACACCAATATGGTCAATCAACATAAAAATGCATGCAATTATTTTAAGTGTCGAACCAGAGAAATGAGAAATTTGTTTCATAACATTCACCTAAATTTGAAAATTAAAAGTCCTCATTCGTTTGAATGAGGACTTTTGGTGATCCGTACGAGAATCGAACTCGTGTTTCCGCCGTGAAAGGGCGGTGTCTTAACCGCTTGACCAACGGACCAAATCTGGTAGCGGCAGGTGGACTTGAACCACCGACCTATCGGGTATGAACCGATTGCTCTAGCCAGCTGAGCCATGCCGCCGAATTACTATCGTCGAACGACGACAAGAGATATTATAGCGGATAATTAATTATTTGTCAATACTTTTTTGAAAAAAATTTTAAAAATATTTTATTTTAGTAAAATAACGTTTTGAAATTTATAAATACTAGAATATTTGGATGCAATTTACAAAAATATATAATTTTAAATATAGCAAAATTTATGAAAAAATATTGAAGTATCTTAATTAATATGATAAAATGAAAGAATAGTTTGTAAAATATACAAAGATATTTTGAGAGGCAGAATTATGTTTAAAGTACATTCAGAATTTCAGCCTACTGGTGACCAACCTCAGGCTATTGAAAAGCTTTCAAACGGAATAATTAACGGTGAGCATTACCAGACACTGCTTGGCGTAACCGGCTCAGGTAAGACCTTTACCATTGCAAAGGTTATTGAAAAGGTTCAAAAACCAACATTGATTCTTGCTCATAATAAAACTCTTGCGGCTCAGTTATACAGTGAATTTAAAGAGTTTTTTCCTGAAAATGCTGTTGAATATTTTGTTTCATATTATGATTACTATCAGCCTGAAGCATACATTCCTGTTACTGATACTTTTATTGAAAAGGATTCTGCAATAAATGATGAAATAGATAAGCTGAGGCATTCAGCAACAATGGCTCTGTTTGAACGCCGTGATGTTATTATAGTTGCGAGTGTAAGCTGTATTTACGGTCTTGGCGACCCTGAGGATTACACCGAGCTTGTTATTTCAATGCGTCCCGGTATGATTAAGCCAATGGAAGAAGTTTTGTTAAAGCTTGTTGATATGCAGTATGAACGAAATGATATTAATTTTATCAGAGGCAAGTTCAGAGTTAAAGGTGATGTTCTTGAAATATTTCCGTCATCGCAATCTGAAAACGCTGTCCGTGTTGAGTTTTTTGGTGATGAAATTGATAGAATTACAGAGATAAATGTTCTTACTGGTGAAATAATTGGCGAAAGAAGCCACATAGCAATCTATCCTAATTCACATTATGCTACAACAAACGAGAAAATGAAGCGTGCCATTGGTCAAATTCAAAAAGAGCTTGATGAACGTGTTAAGTATTTCAATGATGAGGGCAAGCTTCTTGAAGCACAAAGAATTGCACAGCGTACAAATTATGATATAGAAATGCTTAATGAAATTGGTTTTTGTCAGGGTATAGAAAACTATTCGCGTGTTATAAGCGGACGTGCACCGGGAACAGCTCCGTATACTCTTATAGACTATTTTCCTGATGACTTTTTACTTGTTGTTGATGAATCACACGTAACTCTACCACAGGTAAGAGGAATGTTTAATGGCGACAGAGCGAGAAAAACCTCGCTTGTTGAATATGGCTTCAGACTACCTTGCGCATATGATAACAGACCTCTTAATTTTGAAGAATTTGAAAGCCGAATTAATCAAGCAGTTTTTGTTAGTGCAACACCTGGTGACTATGAAAAAGATAATTCAACTGAAATTGTCGAGCAGGTTATACGACCGACCGGCTTGATTGACCCGCTTATTGATGTTCGCCCTGTAAAAGGTCAGGTTGATGACCTTTACGGAGAAATTCAGACAGTTATCCAAAACAAGGAAAGAGTTCTGGTTACAACGCTGACAAAAAAGATGGCGGAGGATTTAACTGCGTATTTTGAAAATCTTGGTGTTAAGGTTAAATACCTTCATTCGGATGTTGACACACTTGAACGTGTTGAGATAATTCGTTCACTAAGAATGGGAGAGTTTGATGTCCTTGTAGGTATCAACTTGTTAAGGGAGGGTCTTGATATCCCTGAAGTGTCACTTGTTGCTATACTTGATGCTGACAAAGAAGGCTTTTTAAGGTCTGAAACATCTTTGATACAGACTGTCGGCAGAGCTGCACGTAATGTAAATGGGCGAGTGATTATGTATGCCGATACTGTAACCGGAAGTATGCAAAGAGCAATTGAGGAAACAGAACGTCGAAGAAAAATACAAGCAGAGTACAATGCTGAACACGGAATTATTCCAAAGTCAGTTAAAAAGGCTGTGTTTGAATCTATTGAAACTACAAAAGCGATTGAAACCGAAGAAACTGAGCCGGCTATTTACGATGTTGAGGCTGAAATTATGAGGCTTACGAACGAAATGCAGATTGCTGCATATGATTTACAGTTTGAAAAAGCTGCAAAGCTTCGTGATAAAATCGCAGAATTAAAGGGGAAGTACAATGTCTAACGATAAAATAATTATAAAAGGCGCAAGACAAAACAATTTAAAAAATATAGATGTGACTATCCCACGTGACAAGCTTGTCGTAATTACGGGTCTTAGCGGTTCGGGTAAGTCATCACTTGCTTTTGACACTATTTATGCTGAGGGACAAAGACGTTATGTTGAGTCTCTTTCGTCATATGCAAGAATGTTTTTAGGTCAGATGGATAAGCCAGATGTTGATTATATTGAAGGCTTATCACCTGCAATTTCAATTGACCAGAAAACAACATCGAAAAATCCACGTTCTACAGTTGGAACGGTTACTGAAATCTATGATTATTTAAGATTACTATATGCCAGAATAGGTGTTCCGCATTGCCCTGAATGTGGTCGTGAAATTAAGCAACAGTCTGTTGATCAGATAGTTGATGCTGTTCTTGGGATGCCAGAGGGAAAGAGAATTTATGTTCTTGCACCCGTTATAAGGGAGAAAAAAGGTGAACATGTGAAAATGCTTAAGGATTTTCACAAAAGCGGTTATGCACGTGTTAAGGTTGACGGCATTATGTATCGTCTTGATGAAAAAATCGAGATAGAAAAAAACAAGAAGCATACAATAGAAATTGTTGTTGACAGACTGGTTGTAAAGAATGATATAAAAAAGAGACTTACCGATTCTGTTGAAACCGCACTGAAACAGGCAGAAGGTATAATTGTAATAGAAGATGCTGACAGTGGCGAACAACAAAGCTTTAGTCAGAATTATGCCTGTGACAAGTGCGGAATAAGCATAGAAGAGTTGTCACCAAGAATGTTTTCTTTCAACAACCCTTTTGGTGCCTGCCCAACTTGCTCGGGTCTTGGATATCAACTGAAAATTGACCCGGATTATATTATACCAAATAAAAACAAATCATTAAATGAGGGTGCAATAACAGCAACAGGCTGGAGTGTGGCTTCTGAAGAGTGCATTGCAAGAACTTATTTTGAAGGGCTTGCACGTCATTATAACTTTAGTATGGATACTCCTGTTAAAGACTTGTCAGAAGAGGTTATGGACGTAATTCTTTATGGTACTCGCGGCAAAAAAATTCGTTTTGAATATGAAAGAAACTACAGCAGTGGCACATATTTGGCTTCGTTTGAAGGTGTTGTTAATAATCTTGAACGACGATACAGAGATACAAATTCAGAATGGGTGAAAAATGAAATTCTTCAGTATATGTCTAACAATGTTTGCCCCGATTGTAACGGTGCAAGGCTTAACAAAACTTCAATGGCTGTAACTGTTAACAATCTCAACATTGATTCTCTTACAAATCTGTCCATAAGAGCTGCAAAGGATTTCTTTGCTAACCTTACTCTTAATGAAAAAGAACTTATTATTGCACGACAGATTTTAAAAGAGATTAATGCAAGACTAGGTTTTCTGTCAAATGTTGGTCTTGATTACCTTACCTTGTCACGCTCGGCAGGTACGCTTTCAGGCGGAGAAGCACAACGTATACGCTTAGCAACGCAAATTGGTTCTTATCTGATGGGGGTTTTGTATGTTCTTGACGAACCAAGCATAGGCTTGCATCAAAAGGATAACGAAAAGCTTATTAATTCATTAAAAGAATTAAGAGACCTTGGTAATACACTTATAGTTGTTGAACATGATGAAGATACAATGCTTGCGGCAGACCATATTATTGATGTTGGACCAGGCGCCGGAAGACACGGCGGATATATAATTGCTGAAGGCAATGCAGAAGAAATCAAGCTGTGCGAGAATTCAGTTACAGGTCAGTATCTGAGTGGCAAAAAGAAAATAGAAATTCCAAAGGAACGCCGAAGCGGTAACGGTAATTATATTGAAATTATAGGTGCGACAGAAAACAATCTTAAAAATGTTGATGTAAAGATTCCACTTGGAACATTTACTTGCGTTACAGGTGTTTCTGGTTCAGGAAAGTCATCGCTGATTAACGAAATTCTTCATAAAAAGCTTGCTAACATTTTAAACGGTTCAAAACGAAAAGCAGGTAAATTTAAAGAGATTAAAGGTTTTGAGCATCTTGATAAGGTTATAGATATCGACCAGTCACCAATCGGCAGAACACCACGTTCAAATCCTGCAACGTATACCGGATTGTTTGGTGATATACGTGAGCTTTTTGCATCAACAAATGAAGCGAAAATGAAAGGCTATAACGCAGGACGCTTTAGCTTTAATGTTAAGGGTGGACGTTGTGAATCATGTTGTGGTGACGGAATAATTAAAATAGAAATGCATTTCTTACCCGATGTTTATGTTCCTTGTGAGGTTTGTAAAGGTAAGAGATACAACAGAGAGACATTAAGTGTTCATTATAAAGGTAAAAATATTAATGATATTCTTGAAATGACTGTTGATGAAGGCGTTGAGTTTTTTGAAAATCAT
>JAZNGX010000015.1:0-26918 GCA_045576675.1 Clostridia bacterium
CATTGATTATCACCTGTAAACTTTGCTCTGCCGTTTACATTGATAACACCTTCAGACATTACAAAATCATCAGCGTCAAAGGATGTGCTTCCTTCAGAAATGTTTTCAAAATGGTCAATGTTAGGATATTTATCCTTTAACTGAGATTCACAGCCTGAAGTAAACATTCTGCCGTGCGCATAGTCCTCACGTTTCAAGCCATCCTTGCCGTCGGGTCTGTATTCATAATTCTGATTGTCCCACGAATCAATAACGTTACCTGTTTGAATATATACGAAATTATTACGTGTCCAATGATATGTTGGATCAGTGTAAAAACCGATGTTTTCAAAGCACTCTGTTCGTTCATTAGCATTATCAAAATATATACCCATTGTCAGATGCGACGGATGTCCGACAGCATTCCATACAACATTGTGGTGATATTTTGATTGAATTTTATCATTACCAAGTGAAACCATATACGCATATACCATACCGCCGTCACGTGTTAAAAGCATACAGTCATAGAAATCGTTGTAAGCAATTTCGTTAGCTATATATGGTGTAAGATGCCAGCTTTGCTCTGTTGAAAAGTTAGGCATTACCTGCAAGCCTGCACGACCTACGTTTCTGATTGTATTGCCTACAACTGTATGACCGCCTCTGGGAGTGTTTACACCCTTCCAGATTTCAACGTCAAATGTAAAGCCTCCAACATAGCTACCCATATATCCGCACTGGTCAAGGTAGTTATTTGCATAATAGCAATATTTGCCTGTGTTTATAACAGCAGCTGCTGCACTGTACAAGAACTCATTACCAATAAATGCACAGTCTCTGCCGTTTACATATATACCAACCTCACCACGCTGCGGAGCCTCAGGCTTGGTTGAATCACCCTCATCTATGTAACCACTGTGATGGTCTTTACTTAAAGTATGGTGATTTGCAAACAAAACTCTTGAATCCTTTAACACACACATTTCGGAATCAGTCATAAGCATACTTCCTCCGATTGTTTCAAAGCCTTCAAGTGTAATATATTTCCTGTTAGTTAAATCAGCAACAAGCTGACGCTGTTTAACCTCAAGCTTTAATGTTTCTGCTGTTTCACCTTCAGGCGGCAGCATATAAAGTCTGTTGTTCTCTATTGTCCATTCGCCAGGAACATCAATTGCATTTTTTGTGCACGTGATGTAACCGCAGTCGCCTTCATACTGATTGTGATAATAGAATATCTTTGAAGTATTTGTCAAATCAAGCTTGCCTTGTGTTGAGCTTGCAATCTCGGCTGTTGAAAGACCATACGCCCAACCATGATGAGCAATAAGCACGCCGCCCTTCCAGTAATCGTCAGGCTCGGTTAACAAAGTATCACTGCTTGCTGTAGCAGATGCACGTGTCATAAAGCTTCCAGCATCATAAGGACCGGGGTCAACCTGAATATCACCCTCAGTAAACCACAATGGATGGAAATCAATATCATAATAATGATTGTCTTCTTTAAATCTGTCAGCATTATTCTCGTTTGGATAGCGGGCTTCTCTTAAAGCATCATTTTTGTAAAAAATCATATTTTTACCTTTACCCAGATCAACAGGGATTGATGCCATTACCCAACCATCTTTATATTCAACGATTTGTTCTACAGGGTCGTTTGCTGACAAAACTGCCTTTTCGCCTTCAGCAGCCTTGTAGATAATAGGATTTTTTGCTGTACCGTTGTTTTTGGGAGTTAGCGTTTCACGATATGTACCCTCGTGAACAATTACTGTATCGCCAGCCTTTGCAAGTGATGCAGCCTTATTGATGGTTCTGAACGGACGCTCTTTTGAACCATCATTATCATCAGATGCGTTTGAAGTCTGAGCAACGTGTAATTCATTGCCTTTTATATTGTCAGGAATATATTTTGAAAATTCAGCCTTTAGTTCATCTACAAGCTTTTGATTTGTTACGATGTCACGAACATTATATTTATAGTCAATGATAACCAGGCCGTCAACATATTTTACGGTTTCATTTAAAAGCTCAGCAAGGTATCTTAAAGGCAACCAGGTTTCGCCATTGTTATACCATGTTATATCATCAATATTCTTTATAATTCCGTTGTTCACTCTTAACTGAAGCTTACCGTCTTTTCTTCTCATTTCAACCTTACTGTAAGTGCTTCGTAAGAAATAATAGCCGTTAGCAGCATCGTCCTCGTAATAATACCCCAATGCTCTCGAAAGAGCATCAATAGGCAAATACAATGAGCCGTTATAATACTTGGGAGTTACATCTGTATTGTCATAGTCAATGTATCTTCTGGCATTATTAACTTTAACGATATTTGCATTTTCACCAAATATAATAGTATCCTGCAAAATCTCAGAAAATTCATCATCGTATATAGTCTGAGGTCTGTCCAATATAGCAGATGCATACGTATGGGCAGTATACTCCTTATTAAAAATTACAGAAGTTATAGAAATATTCTTATTTGCAGCAAATTCTATAATATGGTCATCTACATAGATTACTGATTTTAAAGGTACATTAACGCTTGCTTCGGCAGCCTTTGCAGTTACATTGTGAACAAGATTGTCAACTGTAACAGTAAGCTCAGTATCCTCTGCACACTCATACTTAATATCCATACTTACAGTGCTAAAGGGAAATACTAATCCATAAACCGCACTGCCTCCTGCAGAAATGTTTAACATACCCGCAGAGTATTGTGCGTTATTTGCACTTTCAAGTACAGTAAGATTAAGCTTGCTTGTAATAGGACCAACAGTATAGTCCGCAAGTACCGGGCAAGCAATATTTAAAAGCAATATTAATAATGTAATAATGCCTGTTATACGTTTAAACATATATTTAACCTCCTGGTTATTACCAATTTACAATAGTATACTCACTAAATAGTATCAAAATAGTCTATATTCGGATATTTGTCTTTAACCTCTTTTTCACAGCCTGACACAAACACTTTTCTGTTAGCATAATCTGCTTGTTTTAGCCCGTCCTTTCCATCAGGTCTGTACTTAAGGTCCTGATTATCCCATGAATCCATAACATTATCCCACTGAATATAGATAAATCCACGGTCAGTCCAATTTGTCCAATGATACGTTGGATCTGTGAAAAATCCTATATTTTCAAAACATTCCGCACGCTCGACAGCATTATCAAAATAAATACCCATCGTAAGGTGTTCAGGCTCACCAACTGCATTCCAAACTACATTATGATGATATTTTGACTGAATTTTATCGTTACCAAGTGACGTCATATACGAATAAACCAAGCCTGCATCACGTGTTATCAGTGTGCCATCATAAAAATCATTGTAAGCAATTTCGTTTGCAATCCACGGAGTAAGCTTCCAGCTTTTCTCTGTTGCGATATTTGGCATTACCTGTAATGCTCCACGACCGGAGTTTTTCACTGTGTTACTAACAATTGTATGACCACCTCTTGGAGTATTTATACCTTTCCAGATTTCAACATCAAAGCTAAAACCACCAACGTAGTTACCCATATATCCGCACTGGTCAACATAATTATTTTCATAATAGCAATACTTGCCTGTGTTTAAAACAGCCGCACCGGCACTGTACAAAAAGTCATTACCTATAAATGCACAATCTTTGCCGTTAACATATATACCAAGCTCACCACGCTGAGGTGCCTCAGGTTGTGATGAATCACCAGTATCAATATAACCACTGTGATGATCCTGAGTTAATGTGTGATGATTTGCAAACAAAACTTTTGAATCCTTTAACACACACATTTCTGCATCATTCATAAGCATACTTCCGCCAATTGTTTCAAAACCTTCAAGTATGATATACTTTCTGTTTGTTAAATCCGCAACAAGCTGACGCTGCTTAACCTCAAGCTTTAATGAGGCTGCAGTTTCTCCTGCAGGCGGTATCATATAAAGTTTGTTGTTCTCGATTGTCCATTCACCCGGAATGTCAATTGCATTTTTAGTACATGTGATGTATCCGCAGTCACCATCATACCGATTATAATAATAGAACACATCTGTAGTATCTGTTAAGTTAAGCTTACCTTTGGTTGAGCTTTCAACAACTGCAGTTGTAAGACCATAAGCATAACCTTGATGTGCGACAAGAACACCGCCATTCCAATAATTATCAGGCTCAGTTAAAAGTGTATCACTGCTCGCTGTAGCCTTTGCTCTTGTCATATAAGCGTCACTGTCATACGGACCGGGATCTACCTGAATGTCACCCTCTGTAAACCACAGCAAATGTAAATCAATGTCATAATAATGATTGTCATCATTAAATCTTTTAGCATCACTGTAATTTGGATAACGAGCCTCCCTTAAAGCATCATTATTGTAAAAAATCATATTTTTACCTTTACCTAAATCAACAGGTATTGATGCTGTTACCCAACCATTATCATATTCAACTATATTTTCAACAGGCTCGTTTGCTGACAAGATAACCCTGTCACCATCAGCAGCCTTAAATGTTATCGGACTTTTTGCCGTACCGTCGTTCTTTGGAGTAAGGATTTCACGATATGTACCCTCGTGAACAATTACTGTATCACCAGCCTTTGCAAGTGATGCAGCCTTACCTATTGTTCTGAACGGATATTCCTTTGAGCCGTCATTATCATCAGATGCATTTGGTGTTTGTGATACGTGAAATTCTATACCTGTTTTATCCTCCGGAACGTACTTAATAAACTCTTTTTTAAGCTCGTCCATAAGCTTATTATTTGTTGTTATATCACGAACATTATATTTATAATCAATAATTATCAAGCCATCAGAATAATGAACTGTCTGACCTAAAAGCTCTGCAAGATACCTTACAGGAAGCCACGTTTGACCGTTATTGTACCAAGTAATATCATTAATATTCAGGATGGCACCGCTGTTCTTTCTGAGCTGCAAATTACCATCTTTTCTTGTTAATTCTATTTCACCATAAGTGCTTCTTAAAAAATAATATCCGTTGGCAGAGTTATCCTCATAATAATATCCCAAAGCTCTGCAAAGAGCATCAATCGGCATATATAGTGAACTATTATAATACTCAGGAGTCACATCGGTATTATCATAATCGATGTATCTTCTTGCATTATTAACTTTAACAATGTTTGAATTCTCACCAATAATAATTGTATCCTGTAAAATCTCAGAAAACTCATCATCATATATAATTTCAGGTCTGCCTTTTATAGGATTCTTGTATGTATGATTTGTAAATACCTTATTCAAAACAACAGAAGTTATAGAAATGCTTTTATCTGCAGAAAACTTTATAATATGGTCATCAACACCAATTACTGATTGCAATGGGACATTAACACTTGTACCCGAAGTATTAGCTGTAACTGTATGCACTAAGCTATCTACAGTTATAGTAAGCACAGCATCCTGCTGTGCTTTATAACCTATGTCAAAGCTTACTGTATCAAACGGAAAAGTCAATCCGTAAGAAACACTACCTCCCGCAGAAATGTTTACCATTCCTGCGGAATATTGTGCGTTAGTTATGCTTTCCGTTACAGCAAGATTCAAATTATATGTAATAGGACCTACAGTATAATCCGCCCAAACAGGACAAGCAATATTCAAAAGCAATATTATTAATGTAATAATGCCTGTTATACGTTTGAACATATTAACCCTCCTGATTTAAATAGCTTATTTTGTTGCAGCAACCCATTCGTCAAGCTGTTTCTGATATTCTGCGATAACAATATCAGCACCTGCATCATCAAGACCTTTTCTTAAATTAGCAAGACCTTCATCAACAGGTATAAGACCAAATACAAGCATTTCAAGCTGTTCATTAATAACAGTCTGGCAGTTTGCAAGCTCTGCAGTTATCATTGAAGTATCAGGAACAAAGCCAAGAGTTGGTACTACATAAGCATTGTCGTTGATTTCTCTTGTTTTTTCCCAGTTGTCATCCTTTTCTATACCCTGAAGGTATAACAATTCTGATGAAGCAACCATCCATGTCTGAGGACCTGTATAGCCTGAATTCTTAATTCTTTCGATTCTATTTTCCGAAACCTTATTGTAGTGCTTTCCTTCAAGACCAAAAGTAATAAGGTTTATAAGCTCTTTATTGTTGTTCATAAGCTCAAGCAACTTCACTGCTTCTTCAGGATGCTTACTTGTAGCACTTACACCTGTCATTGCACAGTTAACACCGTCTGTGCAAAGGATAGGCTTCGAAATCTCAGTTATAGCCCAGTCATAGCCTGTGTTGTTCTTCAACAAAGCGCCTGCAGTAGGTGATGTTGTGAAAATTCTGAAGGGTTCTTTGAAAGGATCAGTTTTTGCAAAGTTGTTGTAATCCTCCTGAGTATAATAATTAGAAGTTAAAACTCCTTCTTCTACCCATCTTCTTGTCATTCTTACAAATTCTTCGAATTCAGGTGAATCGTACTGATTGATTACTGTTGACCATTCATCAGTTTCGTAACGGATAACACCCGGCAATACAGTATTTCCAATCGGAACAAAGCCATAATAGAACTGAATCATATCCCAGTAATTTCTGATCATATTTGATTCAGGCTCAACTTTTTGAAGCTCTTTCATATAATGCTCAACGTCTTCAAAGGTTTTTATATTTTCAAGCTCACAGCCTGATTTGTCAAGCAATTCCTGAGGCATACCTATAGAAACACCCTTTGTCTGAATCTGCCAGTTGGGTGCAGCATAAATTTTGCCGTCAACCTTGGCAACGTTCCAGATTCTTTCATCCATAGATGCCCAAAGCTTTGGAGCGTGAACAGGAAGCAAATCTGTTATATCATACATAGCACCGTTTGCTACGTTATTATAAAAGTCGTTTCTCCAGTTAGATGTGAAGCAAAGGTCATATACTTCACCACCTGCGTTTGCCATCTGCATTTTTTCATCGTAGTTACCTGCATCAACAAACAACCATTCAATTGCAAGACCGTCTTTTGCAAGAATCTTATTAATTTCCTCCTGAACAAGCATACGGTCTGCACAATCAACCTGAGGGATATACCATCTTAATGTTATAACTCCATCATTTGTTTCATCATTGCCGCCGCAACCTGCCAAGGCTGAAACAAGCATTGCAACACACAAAATTACTGAACAAAGTTTTAATAATTTTTTCATAATAATTCTCCTTATCCTTTAACTGCTCCCAAAGAAATACCCTTTGTAAAGTATTTCTGGAAAAACATAAATACAAACAACATCGGACCAACAGCCAATACGCACATACCCATACGCACAGTTTCACTGGGCAACGTATTGGGGTCAATCATCGCTGTTCCGTTATTTGAAGCTTCAAGCATACTCTGAACGTGACTCATAGTTTGCTGAAGAAAATACTGTAATGTAATGTACTTGTTATTTGACATATACATAAAGCTTGTGTACCAGTCGTTCCAGAATCTCATACCAATCAAAAATCCGATTGTTGCAATACCAACCTGGCTCATTGGAATTACAATTGTTAAAAATGTTCTGAATTCGCTTGCACCGTCTATTTTTGCTGATTCAATAACAGACATTGATACCTGTGAAAAATATGTTCTTAAAACCAGCACATTCCATATGTTCAATAAATTCGGGATTATCAAAACCCAGAACGTATCTCTTAAATTCAGGTATTGCGAAATAAGAATATAAGTTGGTATCATACCGCCTGAAAACAACATAGTGAAATAAAAATAGAATGATATTCTGCCACGCCATTTGTAATCAGACCTTGACAACGGATATGCAGCCATAGCCGTAAACGCAAGTGATAACACAGTACCTATAGCTGTGGAAGCTATTGTTGTTATATATGCATTTTTAAGCATACCGGGATTCTGGAAGATAATTTTATAGCCTTCCAAAGAGAATATCCTCGGGAAAACTGAGTATCCGTTTCTAAGCAAATCCATACCGTCAGAAAATGATGCAGAAACAACAATTAAAAGCGGTATCAAACATATCAGTGCCGCTGCAACAAGAATTATATATGCAAACAGCGTTTCAATTTTAAATTTTTTCAACATCAATATGCCACCCCTTTAAAACAACGAACTGTCTTCATCAATTTTCTTGACTATAGCATTTGCAGCAATTACAGTAACAAAGCCTACAATTGACTGTAAAAATCCAACGGCAGACGCCTGACTTACACTTCCTGACAAACGAACAGCTCTTAGTATAAATGTATCAAGAACGTCTGTCACCTGATACAGAGCGCCTGTGTCTTTCGGAATGTAGAAAAACATACCATAGTCACTTCTGAAAATACCGCCAAGATTTAAAATCGTAAGCGTTATAATAGTTTTTGTAAGATGTGGCAACGTAATGTGAATGTGCTTCTGCCAGTAACCGCAGCCATCAAGCTCGCCTGCCTCATATAGCTCGCTGTCGATGCTTAACATACTGCCGTAATACATCAGCATACCAAAGCCCATACCCTTCCACAGGTTAAAGAACACAAGTATAAGCGGCCAGTACTTCGGCTCAGTATAAAACGAAATTTGTTCCATACCCATATTTATGAGTATTGTATTAATAAAACCACCTTCAAGCTTAAAGAAAGCGTGACTTATGTAACCTACAACAACCCATGATAAAAAGTTTGGTATGAACATTGAGCTTTGCAAAAGCTTTATCGACCACTTATTTGCAATGGAAAAAAGCATAAGCGCCAGAAACACCTGTACCACAATACCTAATGCAATAAATACCAGATTATAACCCAATGTGTTTCGTACAAGATTAATTAAGGTATTGCTTTTGAACAAATAAACAAAATTATCCAAACCGTTCCACGGGCTTCCGAAAAAGCCAAGATTATATTTATAATTCTTAAATGCAACGATTATACCAACCATTGGGACATAACTGAACAGAAAAACATACAATATCGCAGGAATAGTCATACCTGTTAATTGCCAATGACCGTCAGCATATCTTCGTTTTTTCTTCACGCTGACCTCTTTTTCTCTACTGATGCTTTTCAAACCCAATACCTCCAATTGAAAGAAAATTTGCCATTATTATTCATATCTTGAAATCGTATTAACTTCTGATGAAAGTGGCGATACTTTTCCATTATTCTTTTCCCATGTGTAAATTTTTATGTTGTTCCAATCTATTGTATCAAGTCCGTCAAGCTCTGCTACGCCTGTACCTGACACTATTTTGCTTATTCTGCCGTCAGCATCGTTTGCACATATAATCACATATGAATCCTGAGCAAATTCTGTAGCTGTTATTTTTGTAACAGCCGAAATATCAGTTGTTTCATTGCCCTGTGCATCATACATTTTGCTTTGCAATGCCGACCCCGGAACTGTAAACTCAATGCTTTGTGAAATTGATGCCCCTGCAGTGCTTTTAACACCTTCCATCGTAATCACATAGGTTTTGCCGGGTAACATATAATATTCGGGATTAACATTAACCATTTTTCCTGTCACAAGTGACGGACTACATGGGATAAGCTCTTCACTGTCTTTTTCTTTAAGTGTAATTCCCGATAATGTGTTTTCATTAATTCTCTGATTGAATAAAACGTCTATTCCGTCACTGTCAATATCTGCTTCTGATGTATTGTTATACAGTGTTTTCAGGAATGACTTCTTTACATATTTAATATCCTTTATATCAATATAATCACTTAAAACAGAGTTTTTAACAGGATAGAAATGTACAAGAGCAACCTCTTTAAGCTTTGATATCTTAATAAGCTCACTGTTACACATTTTTACAAACGGCTCGCTTGCCGGATCATATGGGTTGTACATTTCAACAACAACATATTCACTGTCTTTATCTTTTTTAAGAATCAGTTTCACATCAGTAAAACCGGCTTCATCTGTGTTGTTATATGATAGCGATGTGTTGCCTGACATTGTTTCGGTAAGACCAAAGCCCTGCCATACCTGATTTGAATATGCGGATACGCTTGCACCTTTAAAACGGCTTGTTATAACAGTGTAGCCATAGCCTGTTTTTGTGCTGTCAACCACCTGACATATTGTTTTAGAGTCAGATGAAATTGCACCGGTGTCTGAACCAAGACGAACCTTGAAAGTAAGCTCGATATACTCGTCATAACCAATATCATTTAAATCCAGCACCAGGCAGGAGCCTATCTGTTCTCTATTGGCTTTCAGTCTGATAAACTTGAAACCGTCTTCTGTTTTAACAGTAAAGTTTGACTTGTCGCCCTTAACGTCATTAGAAACAAATATAAGACCATTTGAATCGGGTGGTTCTTCGTCAACAACATATTGGTCACCGGAAAAATCATAAGCAACCTCTAAATCTGTTTCAACAGTTAAGTTCTTTGTAAACTCATCGCAGTAGTAACCGTTTTTGGATTTCAGACCTGATGTTACGATAAGTGTGTATGTTCCGCTCAAATCAAGGCTGTCAAACAACACAAGAACATTTCTGCCTTCAACTATTGTTTCAAAGCCGTCGACAAGTGCTCCGTTTTCATCGGTAAGCATAACATTGCCGTCTACAGTAGAAGCATCAATCATATTATTGAACGGAACCTCAAGATAACCGTTACCAAGCTGAATAGCATTGGTAAGTTCGTTTCCCTTTACACTGAGGCTTGTAACAGCTGAAAACTTAAAGCTCATTAAGTTTGCCTTACCACGCCACACAATATAAATATCGTGCACACCTGTTACACTGCTGCTTATTTCAGCTCTGTATGCCGATGCAGTGAAAAAGTTTCCGCTTGCAGGATCTGTTACCACTGTTGCGATAACCTTTCCGTTGACAGGATTGTCAACTCTGATATCCAAGGCTGCAGTTGAATCAGTTGCACCAAGATTAATCTCGATGCTACCCGGTGCATCTGAAAAATCAAATGCACCGAATTTTGCATAACTACCTGCTGCCGCACTGCTTCCTACTATACATTTTCTTAATCCCATATAAGTTACACCGCTCATTACAGTATCTTTGGTTGGTGTAACCAGTTCATATGGGTTTAAATAATCTTCTGCCGAAATATAGGTTATATTGGCGAATGCTATAAGCAACACCAATGATAAACTAATAAGTTTTTTCATAAAATTTCCCTCGCGCGTTTAATAAATTTTAACTACTCTCTTTTCTGTCATAGGAGTAAGCTCTGTTGTAACATTGCTCCAGAAGTAAACCTTAAGCTCTTTGCTGTCACCAACAAAAGCTTCGCCAAGCGGCATATTGTAATCTGTTCCTTCTTCTACATAATAATCACGGTCAATCTTTATTTCGCCTGCTTCGTTTACAACTATAATTGCACCGTATTCTTCTTCAAAACCGTAAAAATCAAGAGAATAATCATCGTTATAAGCTATTTTCTCATCAGCAAATCTTACCTTGTTAAGTGTTGTTGCACCCTTGATGCGAACTGAATGTAAGCCTGTGATACCTGTTAAATCAACGCCGTCGTCAAGCTTAACCATACCTGCTTCTTCAAGAGTAACATCTGTTGCAATCGGATTTGCAAGTGAATCAAGGTAAACTGTGAATGTACCTGTTGCATCAACCTCTAAGTTAGTAAGGTTGTTTGTACCTGTAAAGTCAATTGCTTTAAATGTGTTGCCGTCAACAGTATTCCATTCTGTTGCATATGTACCTGAACCCTTTTCCAAGAATTCAATATCATATACGTTTACGTCACCATAAGTAAAGCTGATATAGATGTCCTTTTTACCTGTAAACTCTTTAAGAACAGGGGTATACAGGTCTATCGGATAGTTGTTTGTTGCATATTCGGGAGCTGTAACGTCAAATGTTGCAACGGGATTTTCAAAATCATCACCAACATACACATTAAAGCCGATGTTGCCGCCTGCAAATGTTCCGCATCTTATTCTCATAAATTCAGGAGCTTCTGAAAAATCATATCCACTGAAAGCCAAAATATCTTCTGCAGTTGTATAAGCAATCATCATATCGCCAAGTCCGTTGTTGTGAATACCAAATTTTGCATTAGCACCTGATGACAATGATGCATCATACTTTTGAGCATAAATTGTATCAAACGGGCTGTCAGCATACTCGAAATCAAAGCCGTAAACTTCAACACCATTTGCTGCCCATAGCTTAAATGAATGATAACCTGCAGGAATTTCTGTGTTCATAGTTGCAGTCTTTTTATAAGCTGACGGTGCGTTTTTGTAAAGAACTTTTTCTTCTGTTGTATTACCTAAGTTTGGAACTGCTATTTCATAAGTCGGGTTGCTGGCACCGTCAAGGTATAACCATATAGCCTTTGAGCCTGTACCGCCGTTGTGATTGTAATAAAGAACATCAAAGCTCTTCACTGCTCTCGGGAAGTAAACATATTTATATGTATAATAATTTTTGCCGCCTGTTTCAACTATACCATATGTTTTGCCATAGTTTGCATTATATACATCGGGATTTGTGATAATTGCCTCATCATAAGGCTTTGGCCATAGCACATCACTGTCTTTTGCAGCAAAGAATTCAACGCTGCAGATGTTTAAACCTCTGTGCACCTGTCTTAAGTAAATTGTATGTTCCTTTGATAAGTCAAGGTCTACGTCTAATTCAGCAGTCAGTGTCTGGGCATACAATGTTTTGCTTGTAAGTGTTACAACAGGGCCTGCATCAAGAGTATCAATATAAACCTCAACACCCGAAGGCTGCTTGTTATCATATATTTCAAGTGCTACTTCAATAAAATCAGGGTTTTTAGAAAATCTGATTCCATCATATGCAAATATAGAACCCTGACCTGCACCACCAATTCTGTTATTTGCTATATGGCCTTCAGCTTCCATTAAGTAATCAAAAGTATGGTCAGCGTTTACAGAGATTCTGTTAGCATCATTATATATGGTTGATTCTTCTGCAACAAAAGGATATGCATTAATTTTCTTTGATGTGTTTGTTCCTGCACTTACAGCGTCTTTACCTGAAGTAAATCTGAACTTCTTATAGCTGTTTGCATACGAATATCCGCTTGGTGAAGAAAAATAAATAGTATGAGGAACATTAATATCTATTTCTTTTGTAATTTCTGCAGTACAGGTTGTGAAATGGTCATCAAGAACCTTTATAGTAAATGTAGCAAGCTTGTTTTCTTCTGCTGTACCGTCAATATACACATAAAAGTTCTTTTGATTCCAGATAGATTGTTTGCCACTGGCATCCAATGAAGTTTTTGCAACAAACTCCATAGCTTCAGGCTGTCTGTCAAAAACAACGTTATAGCCTAAATACTCACCGTCCCACATTGCTGAAACAACTTTTTCGCCCTCATACTCAGTATTTTTTGTAGCGTGATTTACTTCTGACGCAATGTCATTGTCAACGCACATAATCCAATCAAATGCATTTCTTGTTTCAGGCGTTGCAAGAACAACGCTGAAGCAAGAAAACGCAATTACTATTGTTAATACTAAGCTTAATAACTTTTTCATAAAAACTCTCCTTTATTTTATACTCAATGTCTTTTTGAATCTTATTGGTTTTGCAGTTGCCTTTGCATCTGTCCAGAAGTACACATTGATTTCGCTTGCATCACCAATAAATGCATCGCCTAAAGGTATATTCAATACTGAACCGCTTGTTAAAGCAGCGTCAACAGTTTCAACACTCTTAACCATATTGCCCTTCTTTGTGGTTACAATTATAACACCTGTTTCATCACTTGTTGCATATACATCAAGAGATTTTGTATCAGCATTATAAGCCAATTTGTTTTCTGCAAACTTAATGCTGTTTAATGTGCCTGAACCTACCAAACGAACTGTATGCAAGCCTGTAAGACCGCTTACGCCGATTGCAGCCTTGCCATTTACAGTAACTGTTCCTGCAGTATTCTGCGGCGGAATGTATGATGCTGAAGCTGTTTTTGAGCCTGCATCAATGTAAAGTGTATATGTACCGTTACCATCTATTACGATATTTGATTCGTCAATATCTGTAAAGTCAACTGCCTTGAATGAAATGTCTGTAGCAGTTTTGTTTTCAGGAACAAGTGTTTCTGAAGCCTTTAGAACCTGACCATCTTTGAAGAACTGTAAATCATATACGTGAACATCAGTCTTCAGATAAACAGCGATATCGTGAACACCTGTAATATCAGTTGTAATATCAGCATAATAATCCACAGGCATTGACCAACCTGATGTTGACGGTGTTGTTCCTGTTACTGTTGCAATAGTTGTACCGTTATCAGTAATCACATTATCAACAGCCTTTGCATCTGCACGAACTTCAATTGTCAAAGGTGTATCTGCATAATAATACGAGCATCTTAGCATCACTTTATCAGGTGCCTCACTAAAATCGTATGTTCCCAAATCAAATAAATCCAATTTTGCAGCATAATCAATTTTAGTACCTGAAGCTTCTGTCTTTACATTAATATTATTTATAAAATAACAATGTGAATCTGCCTTATCAAATCTAGAAGCACTGATTGGTTCGTACGGGTTTTCAGCATAATCAAAATCAAAGCCGTAAACTTCAACACCATTTGCTATCCATAGCTTAAGTGTATGATAACCTGCAGGAATTTCAGCAGTCATAGGTGCAGCTTTTTTGTAAGCTGATGGTGCATTTTTGTATAATACTTTGGTTTCAGAATTACCTGAGTTTGGAACTGCTATTTCAAAAGTCGGGCTAGTTGCACCGTCAAGGTATAACCATATAGCCTTTGTGCCTGTTCCACCGTTGTGATTGTAATAAAGAACATCAAAGCTCTTTACTGCTTTCGGGAAGTAAACATATTTATATGTATAATAGTTTGAACCGCCTGTTTCAACTATACCATATGTTTTGCCATAGTTTGCATTATATACATCGGGATTTGTGATAATTGCCTCATCATAAGGCTTTGGCCATAGCACATCGCTATCCTTTGCATTCAGGAACTGGAAGCAATGAATATCGATACCTCTGTTTATCTGCTTCAAATAAACAGTGTGTTCTTTTGTTATATCAATATTACCATTAAACTCTGCTGATATAGTCTGACGTGTACCTGTTATTGTGCTTGCAAGCCTTGCAACAGGTGTAGTAAGCTCATCAACATAAATTTCAACACCTGATGTGCCTTTTACCCAAGCAGTAAAATCTGCTTCAACAAAATCAGGAACTTTAGGGAATCTTACACCTTCGTATGCAAAAATTGCTCCGGAACCCGCATATGCAATTGTACCTGCAACTGACGGTGGGTTATGTTCCATCTTATAAGCAAAGCTTGTTGTTATGTCATCAGGCTTATATACGATACTATCCTCAACAATTGTTGATTTTTCTTCGCTGAATGGATATGCATTTATTTTCTGAGAAGCATCTTTACCCGAAGTAAATCTGAATTTCTTATAGCTGTTTGCATACGAATATCCGCTTGGTGAAGAAAAATAAATAGTATGAGGAACATTAATATCTATTTCTTTTGTAATTTCTGCAGTACAGGTTGTGAAATGGTCATCTAAAACCTTTATAGTAAATGTAGCAAGCTTGTTTTCTTCTGCTGTACCGTCAATATACACATAAAAGTTCTTTTGATTCCAGATGTATTGTTTACCAGCAGCGTCCAACGATGTTTTTGCTATAAATTCCATACCTGTCGGCTGTCTGTCAAATACAACATTTGAGTATCCTAAATATTCAGCATCCCACATAGATGAAACAACTTTTTCACCTTCATGCTCAATAACTTTGGTAGCGTGATTTACTTCTGATGCAATGTCATTATCAACACACATAATCCAGTCATACGCATTTCTTGTTTCTGTTGCTCCTGCAACAAATGAGGTCATTGAAAGTACAATCGCAAGTGACAAAATCACCCCTAGTACCTTTGTAAATTTTTTGTTCATAAAAATCCCTCCAATTAATTTCGACAACAATATGTCTACTGTATTAATTATATTATAATACCATAGGGCTTTATATTCAATTTAAAAAAACTTCCATTTGCCTATTGTTTAATTTTTTAAAGAAAACAAAAAAACACCCGAAAAGCCTTTAAAATCAAGGTTTTCGGGTGATGATTATTCAATTGTTATCTTTTGAACAAGTATAGATTTTGCACGTTCTCCATAAGGCGTATTAAGCTGGAAATTACTGTAAGTTACAAAGGCTGTTTTGTAATCAAAAGCACAAACATCGTTGTTGCTACAGCTATATTCATAGTATTGTGTGTCAACATTTTCTTCAGGAACTTCAAGCAAATTTATTGTGTCATTCCACTCTATGGCATTCGGGTCATCACAGGTTTTTATATACACACCGGGACGACCTGATGTCACAACTATTGTTCCGCAATCAAGCTTAACTGAATTTGGCCTTATACCATAATCATACAACGGTTTTAAGGTTGACCACGTTTTGCCTTCGTCTGTTGACTTGGCAATATATAATTTTGGAATAACGTCCCCTTTTTTCATAGGCTTCCAGCAACCTGGGAACATTGAGCCCGAACGCATAATTACTATCATTCCGTCTTCAACAAACTCAATTGTTGCTTCGTCAAAGCCCTCAACACCGTAAAGGCTCTCGTTATACTCGTCTTTATAAGCAATGGTGCTTACATAATGCCAGTTATGACCAAAATCCTCGGATTTCAAAACGTGAGTGCAAAGTCTTTCAGACATAAGACTTCCATCCTCCAGAACACCGCCCGAATGAACAGTTATCCACATTGCTCCGTTTTTATCCAGCTTATATTTATCCATCGAAAAAATTCGTTTAAGATGAGGGTTTTCACCGTCAAAATACTGAACAGGCATATTATCCCAATGGATATTACAGCGTTCTTCCACATATTCATCTGTACCTGCTATTTTTCGTTCTGCACTAAAAACCTTTGCAATTTTGTCGCCCAAAAGCGGCTGTAATTCTTCAACAGTATATGTCACACCAAGTGCAATACTTGCAGAATCATTAGTTACTGTCTTTTTGCGGTTTGCAGGCAATGGTGGCATTTCAGGCAAATCGGTAACAATTTTATGCTCTCTTAAAATCAATATATCACCATTTGGCAGCGGCTCGGTGGCATCACGCCAAAGCTCGTAAGTTGATTTTTGCCACGTTTTTCCTTCATCAGCAGAGCTGTATACCGGATTTGCATCCTCCATACCAAAGGTTTCAGGACAATCACGCCTTGAATTAAAGCGAACATACAAAACGCCGTCCTTACACTTGATAAGCGGGTCCTGATTACCGCCATGCATAATAGGCTGGTCTGTTCCCTGATATACAATTAACGGTTCATCAACCACAACTTTTTTCATAACTAACACCTCTCGTATACCTCAATAATATCATTCTTTGATGTGTAATAACCACCATCAACAACCTCACCTGTCCAGAAGTTACGCCACTTACCCTCGGGCAGATACACTGTTCGTTCGTCCTGCTCCTCTGTAATTGGTGCAACAACATACTTATCACAAAACATATATTCATCATCAAGGTTATATGTGTTTTTATCATCAGTATAATCCATTACCAATGCACGCACAGGCGGAACGCCTGTTTCTTTATATTTATCAAAAGCCTTTTTAAGCTCAGGCACAAGGCTTACTCTTATTTTTAACAGCTCACGAACTTTATCCTCACAGCCAAACTCAAGCCACGGAGCTTTTTCGCAATACCACGCATTAATCAGGCACTGCACTGAAAAAACAGTTGTTGCAAGCCTGCGGAGCAAATCCTTTTCTGATTTTGCATCACGAAGCTCGGGAGTCCAAAGTATGCCTGAAAAGCCTGCATTCACACAGCCACGGATAAAGTCCTTATGGTCATACAAATCGCTGTACAAAACAAAGGGATAGCTTGAGCAAAGTGCCCACGCACTTCGTACCTCAGACAAGGTTTTTGTATCACCAAAAGCTTTCATCATTGTCTGCATATATAGTGTCCCGAAAAGTGAATGATACTGCTCTCCGTCAAGACCTGACGGAAACTCGGTACAGTTCGGGAAGCTCCAGTCATGCACAAAATCGCTGTTATCACATTCATCAAGCTTAAAGCCGTCAATCCCCATTGACACAAGGGTATCTCTGTGGAAATCCGCAAAGATATTTTGTGCCTCTTCCGTCGCAAAGTCGGGGATGATACCCTTCCATACCTCAAAATCACCGCAATATTTTTGCATTTCTTTATATATAGGCGAGGTTGAGTGAACAAAGGCATGCTCCCATAAATTTATATGGTATCCCATATCACGAAGCTTTTTTACAGTATCCTTATAATTCGGATAACGCTCTTTATCCCACGTATATGAGCAGGAATAGCTGCTGGACTGCCAGCCTGGCTCTAGGCCCAAAATATCGCACGGAATATCATTATTTTTAAAATACTCCGCCATTTTTATAACTTCGTCTTCAGTATATTTTGCATAACAGCGATACAACACGCCAAGTCCCCATTCAGGCACATCGCAACCGCCGCCCGAAAACATATTATACTGTGAAACCACATCGGTTATATTCTGCCCCTCAAAAATATACACAGTTATTCCCTTTGCGACAGGAATATCAACCGCCATAACAGTTTCTTCATTCAGACCGCACTTTTTATACAAATCCTCGGCAGTAGCAATAATCGAATTGTTGTATTCAGGCTGTCTGTCAATATTTTTGCCGTAGCCACAATGCACCTCGATATATCGTGCAGTATCAAAATACATTCCGTAACCCTTTGTTGAAACAAAGAAGGGAACAGGTGCATGGCTGTCACCCGAATATGCGGACGGGTCTGAGTTTACACGAAGCTGCAGCTTGTGATTTTTGTGGTTAAAGCCTTTAAGCTGCAAACCAAAGCCGTAAATCTGCTCGTCTGCATCAAGAGGGAATTCAAGCACGCTGCCTCTTTTGGTCGTTTTAAATTTCATTTTTGAAGTATTGTATGAAATGTCACTTTCTATATAATTCAGGTTTTTGCAGAATTTTACAGGTGTGATATCCTCAGGTGTTCCAAACACAAGCTTTTTCATTATAACGCCTTCTTTATCTTACAAATCTTTATGTTGCAATATTTTACAGGTACTATTGCCTCGTTACCTTTTATTGTGCATTCTTCGCCATCAAGCAAATCAACAATTTCAGCATAATTGTCGTTTAATTCAAGCTTTACTGCATCAATATCCTTATTAAGCGAGGTTATAAGAAGCAACAGCTCATTATTGCTTTCATAATACGAAACATAAACGTTATCGGGTGACTTGATTTCATTCTGTTCCCAATACGGATACCAAACTGCATTTTTTACACCAAAATCGTCATATATGCTCCATATTTCTTTCATAAATGCAAGGTCTTCATATATTCTTGCACGGGGATAAACATTATGCAACAGCGTTATTGCTGAAATTGTACGCATAGTGAAGCCCTCGTTTGTATATGAAATAAAGTTGCAGGAAAGCCCCATATTTTCGCCCATAAATTCGGCACGGAAGGTATCAAGCTTTAAGCTTGCCATATCCTCCTCAAGCATTTCCTGAATATTCTCTCCGTCAAAGTAGCTGTCAGCAAATGCAAGTGTTGCCATCAGGCAGCAGGAGCTTTGATGAGTATCAACAATTCCGCCTCTTTCATGCACAGCATTATAAAGCTTTTTAACGTGTTCACGAACTGCATATATCGGATATGCATAATGCAAATCGCCATTTTTATCACGATATCCGCAGCCATGTGATTCATTTGCACATTCCCACGGAATGTAAGTTCCGTCAGTATATATTCCGTCAACTCCGTAATTATCCATCACGTGCTTAACACGTTCAATCATTACATCACTGTAATTGCCGTTATAGCACACGGTAAAGTCACGCTGCATAGGCGGTCTTTGCCAGCCGCCCACAAAGTTACCCTTGAGATTTTTATTAAGATATTGCTCGCAACAGTCGTTAAATCCCGGATAAAGTGTTGATACCTCGTAACCGAAATACACCATAACTTTAATTCCAAGACTGTGACAGTCGTTAACAAAATCAATAAATTTCGCTTCACTTTCAGGCAGACCGTAGTTTTGAATAACAGTCCAGTCCTCGTGCAATATTATCCAGTTTACGCCGTGCGAAGCTATTTTTTCAAGCAAGGTTTCGCCTGTTCCTCTTACCTTTTCAAAAATCGGGAATTTAGGAACATCATACAAATGGAATGCCCTGAAGTTTTCAAGGTTGTCCTTTGGAAACGCTTTTACAGGGGTAGCCTGAATACCAAATGAGTACATCAAGGGCTTTACAGTATCTCCCCATTCGTCGCATCTGCCGTTCCAGTCTTCAGGAATATGGTCAAGCAATGCTATATGTATGTTGGTATATTCAGCATTTCTGGTTACTGTTATACATTTTGATGCATCATCAAGCTCAAAGCCCTTATCACTTTCGCAGCATATTCCAAGACCACCGTATTCCCAGCCCGTCCAGAAATATGGCTTAAAGGGCAACACAGTTTCTCCGTCGGGAGTTTCGTGGCTGTTTAACACCTTATGAGAAAGGCACACTCCGCTGTCACAATTCGGCCAGAAATGCATAAGCGTTGCATACTGGTTTTTAACAGGAATATCAATGCTTAAGCCTGTTAGCCTTGTCGCATTATCCTCGTGAAATGCCCAGAAGCTCATCAGCCTGAAATCCACCCTTAAAAAGCCGTCAGGCTCAACTGTTACATCTGCATTGGCAATAACGTTTTCACAGGTTTGTGTTACGCTGTACACTGCCTTTTCATCATTCTTTTCAAGCGAAATAACCTGCTGACTGTGCCACTGCCCCTCATTTTCACCAAACATAGCATTAAGCTTTATCGGCGCATACAAAATATCATTATCGCCCACGGTTACAGCAGTGGGAAATATTGATTTTTCAAAATCATACCGTCTGCCTGTTACCTCGCAGGAAAATTTATCATATGTATTTTCCGCCTTAACAGGCTGCCATTCTTTAAAACTCATAATTCCACCCCATATTCTAAATAATATCATTTACAAAAAGCTGTAAATGATATTATTTGTTAAAGTTATTCATCAATATCGTTGCCAAACTGCTCGCGATATTCGTTTGGTGACATACGCATAAGCTTTTTAAACATTGTTGAAAAATATGTTGCACTTCTGAAGCCGCAGGCAGTTGAAATCTCAAATATTTTTTCATCAGTGTTTTTTAGCATATCAAGCGATTTTTCGATACGGTAATTTGCAAGATAACCGTTAAAGGTTGTGCCAAATTCATACTTGAACTTTCTGCCGACATACACGTTTGATATGCCTATTATTTCTGCAATGGTATCCATACAAAAATCAGCATCGCCGTAATGCTCGTCAATAAGCAGCTCAACCCTTGTTTTAAATTCATTATCATGCTTTTCATCATCAGGCTCTTCAAACATTGTATATTTTAATTTTTCTGCAAATGCATCAAAGGTTCCGCTGTTATACAGGCTTAATATATTAACCGTAAGCTTTTTGCGTTTAACAGCTTTTGAATAAATAATAGCGTGCAAAAGGGTTATGCACCATTTCTGGGCATCCTCATACAATATGTTTTTAATGCTTTCTTTAAATTCAGCAATGCTTGAATCGAATTTCTCTTCATCATTGTCCGTTATTGCCTGCAAAATGCTGTCCTGAACCTCAACAGGATACTCTGTATCAAGACGATTTTCAAGAATTTTTTCTTCAAGCAGCAAGCTGCCGTTGCCATACATATATCTGTAATATGTCAAATCAATAATCGACGAGCATTTTTTCAGCATTTCGTCGCACTCATTAAAGTTTCTGCTGACAGCACAGGTAATTGTGCTGCCGATATATTCTTCAACAATGCCCATAAGCATATGCACACACTCGCATATATCTTCGGATTTGACACAACTGTCTGACCCGATTACCACGCCGATATAACCATCGTAAAGCATTACCGATTCGGTGATGCCAAATACTGAAAGCACTTCATTGCACATATTTATTATGCCATATTTATATATAGACACATCGTCCTCATCAAACTTTTCAGTTGCATCGTCTATATCAATTATTACGACAATAAAATTATTGCATCCGTTAAAGGTATTATAAATAATTTTGTTTTCTTTTACACTTAAAACGTTTTTAACAAATGCCTTGAACAGTAATTTTTCAATAGTCGCACGCTGCATATTCTTCTCGTGCATTTTAACTGCAGTTGTATACTTATTTTCAATAGAATTATACTTTTTGTTGTAAATAAGGTAAAGTATTATCACAAATATAAAGAACAGTGTTGCAAAAACCCATATTGACTGGGCACTTCTTACACCTGCAGATAAATATTCAGAATTATCTACTGCACCAACGTACAGAAAATTTCCCGCACGTTTAAAAACATACAAATCGCCGCTGTATTCATATGACGATATTGCATAGTCACCCATAACCTCCGAAAGCACTTTTGTCTGCATCGGGTCAGTTGTATCGCAGTTAGTTATAAAAAGACCTTCTTTATAGTAAATCCAGTTATCATACTTTATAAAGCTCTTGGCATTAACTGTTTTAGACAATACTGAAATTTTATCTATTCCTATGATTACATAATAACCGCGATAGTCGTTATATAAATAATAAACGCTTTCATCATTGTGGATATCTTCAATGCTTATGTAATTCTTTCCTTTTTTGTACTCACTATATATCCGCCCGAACACAGTTGGATCATTTTCAGGCTGGGTAACATAACGCTTTGAAAGCATATTTTTATATAGCGCCTTGCTTTTATAATCATATATCATCATCATTCTTATGCCGTTTTTGCTTTTGAAGGTTTTCAAAAACGTTTCGGCTTTTGTCTTTTCAGCAACGTCACCCTCACTTTTGCCTGAAAGCACGTTATACACACCCTGGTCATCCAGAACAGACGAAGCTATTTTGGGCATTTCCTCTTCAAGCTTGGAAATCTCCCTCATATCATTTTCAAGACAGCTTGATATATAATTTACAATAAAGCTTTTATATGTACCATCCAGATACACCATAAAAACTATATACGAAGTTATAATTACCAGCAATACAAAAACACAGGCTAACATCAGCATTTTATTATTGTTTTTGCGAATAAATGCATTAAATGGCAACCTCAAAATATCACCCCAATAAAATTACTTTGATAAAATATTACGCATAACATCCACTGCAAATTTTGCAGTGTTTTCCTTTATTTCTTCACCGAAGCAGTTTAAGCTGACCTCAAGATTATAGTATCCCGAATATCCCACTTCAGATAGTGCACTCATTACATCGTTCCAGTCAATAGTGCCTGACAGTGGTATCTTATGCTGATCTGTATAAGTATCATTATCGTGAAGATGCAGACAGCATATGTTCTTGCCAAGCATTCTTATTACCTCGGCAGGCTTCGGGTTATCATAACGCATTGCTTTGTTTGAATGCCCCGTATCCATACATATTTTAAAATAATCAGCATAATCATCTATTGCACAAACATCATTGTAGCCTTTGATAAACTCTTTTATATTTCCAAAAAAGTCGCAACAGTCATAGCACACAGCATCGCCAAAGGTTTCAGTTGCAACAATTATATTATACTCCTTTGCAAAAGGCAGTATTCTGCGAAACATCTCGGTATTAAGACGGTGCATAAGCCCAGGTGCCGCATCAGGCCCTAAAAATATCGTTGTTGCAGTATGGAACACACATATTTTTGCACCAAGCACAGCAGTAGCAAGGCAGTCACGTCTTGCGTTTTCTATCAATGCCTCATCCTCATCGGGAATATTTTTAAAGCCTTCTCCTCTTCCGTGAGTCTGTGCAAACTCAATACCAAGCTCATCTGCTTTGGCTTTAAGGCTTTTATAATACTCTATTATTTCTGCATCACTTTTACTATATATTGAACTCTCATTAAGATAGCTTTCGCTTCCAAGGCTAAAATCAACGGCATCTGCACCCGCATTTTTAGCAGCCTCAAGTGTTTTAAAATCATCATAAACACTTTGAAAAGAAAATGTTGACAAGCTTATTTTCTTCATAATGCTTCACATCCTTATAAATACATATTTTTAATATATCACCGCACACTAAAAAAGTCAATTTAAAAAAATGTAACTCCTGAAAATGTCAATTTTTAAAACTCATATCACAATTATTTAAATTGACATATCAGCAGCTGCAATGTTATAATACGAACAAAAGCGGTTTTTAACTTATAGGAACATTCCTATAAGTTAAAAAATAATCATTTGGGAGAGGTTTTATGGATATAGAAAAGCTACTTCAAAAAATGACTTTAAAGGATAAAATCTGTCAGCTTACTCAGATACCTTTTGGCAACAATGATTTTGAAACAACAAAGGAACGTTTGCAAAATGAGTGCATTGGTTCACTTATTCTTGCTATAGACGCCACTGCGGGCAACACCCCTCAGGACCCCATCAGTGCACGAACAATCAACGAGCTGCAAAAAGCCGCAATGGAGGCCCACGGCATTCCGCTTATGTTTGGCCGCGATGTTATACACGGACATCACATATGCCTTCCCGTACCTCTTGCAATGGCTGCGGCATTTAATCCCGAGCTTATAACAGAAGGCTATAAATGCGTTGCAGACGAGGCTAAGAACGACGGCATAAACTGGTCGTTTGCACCAATGCTTGACCTTTCACGGGACCCGAGATGGGGCAGAATTATAGAAAGCCCGGGCGAAGACCCATACCTTGGCGAGAAGATGGCTGAATCCGTTGTAAAAGGCTTTCAGGGTGACGGAGATACAATCAACGTTGCTGCCTGTGCAAAGCACTTTATAGGCTACGGTGCCGCAATGGGTGGAAGAGATTATTATCATTGCGAAATATCAGATTATGCATTGCGTAATTATTACCTGCGTGCATTTGATGCCGCTGTTAAAAGCGGTTGTGCAACAGTTATGAACTCGTTTAACGAAATCGGCGGTCAGCCTACTGCTTCAAGCAAATATCTTATCACAGACGTTTTAAAAGGTGAGCTTGATTTTAACGGCTTCGTTATAAGCGACTGGGAATCAATACGCTTTTTGTGTCAGCAGGGTGTGGCAAAAGACAACAGTGAAGCAGCCGTTGCCGCAATAAATGCGGGCATAGATATGGATATGGTTGATAATTGCTATTATGACTATTTAGAGCAGGCTGTCAAAGACGGCACAGTATCTGTTGAAGCAATAGACGAGGCGGTTCGCAGAATACTAACAATCAAGGATAAAATGGGATTGTTTGAAAACCCGTACATTGAAGTAAAAGAATGTAATCTTGACAAGCACAGACAAATCGCAAAAGAAATAGCTGCTGAAAGTATGGTTTTGTTAAAAAACAACAACGCACTTCCTCTTGATGTCAACGACAAGGTTTGTGTAACGGGCTATGCCGCATTGGACAAGCGCTCATTACTTGGAAGCTGGTCAGTTGACTGCGACATAAACGAAAGTGTATGCGTATATGATGGAATTAAAAGCATCTCAGCCAATGCCGAATACTATGATTTTAATGACAGAATGGACAGACATCTTTCAAACTATGATGCTATAGTTATTGTTCTTGACCAAAGCTACAAAATTACGGGAGAAACAAATGCCGTTGCATCTTTAGAGCTTACCGATTCGCAAAAAGAAATGATTTTTGTGGCACGGAAAATGAATAAAAAGGTAATCGGTGTACTGAATATCGCACGCCCAATGGCACTTGAATCGGTAATTGACAGCTTTGATGCTCTGATTTATGCGTGGCACAGCGGCTCTCAGGCAGGCAATGCTGTTGCAGAGCTGTTGTATGGCAAGGTTTCACCAAGTGGCAGACTGCCTGTATCAATGCCTCGCGTTACAGGTCAGGTTCCGATATTTTATAACTGTCCGCCTCAGGGCAAGTATAACGCACAAAGCTATTACAGCGAGAACACAATTCCCAACTGCTATAATGACTGTTCGGGAACGCCGCTTTATCCGTTCGGGTATGGTCTTACATATTCAGAATTTAAGTATTATGACATAAAATGTGATACATTGAAATTGAGTATGGAAGATATATTGAATGGCAAAAAGTTCAAGTTATCTATTGATGTAGAAAACATAGGAAATTACGAGGCAAAAGAAACAGTTCAATGTTATATAAGAGATTGCGTTGCTTCTATGACCCGTCCGTTAAAAGAACTGAAAGCATTTGACAAGAAAAACTACGTACCAGGTGAGAAAAAGACCGTATGCTTTGAGCTTGGTTTTGATGACCTTGGATTCTACGGAGCAGATGGAAAATTCACAGTTGAAAAAGGTGAGTTTTTGGTATATGTAGGCAAAGACTGCCTGTGCAACGACTGTGTTACTATTGAAATAATATAGTCTGGCATACGCAAAATATTCTTGATTTATTTCTGTTTGGGTAAGCACAATATCACTCGGCATAGCCGAATATAACTGAGTAGCAATATAACTTGCCGCAGGCAAATATAACTGAAAAAACGACTTGTCGAAACAAGTCGTTTTTTTGTCTTTCATGTACATAATAGATGCAACAAATATTTAGTCGATATGCAATCTTCGATTGCTCGATATTTTTGTTATCACAAAATCGATATGTTTTCGCTTCACTCAAACTCGATATGATATAAATCTCGTCGCGTTAGCGACATATCGAGTGCGTCAGCACATATCGAGTCATTTATGACATATCGAAAATCTCGTAAGAGATTTATATCGATGAAAAAACGACTTGTCGAAACAAGTCGTTTTTTCTGGAGCTGTCTAGCAGATTCGAACTGCCGACCTCTTCCTTACCAAGCAGAAATAATATTGATTACGCTGCTTGGCACCCCGGCGAATTTTGTGTAAATAGAATTTCCTTTCAAGCAAAATATGAATATCAAGAGTTGGATTTTAGCCTAAAATCAGGCTGATTCATTTGCCCTTAATTACTACTCGTCCGATAACTTGGACGGTATG
>JAZNGX010000016.1:0-2845 GCA_045576675.1 Clostridia bacterium
AATGACAAAATAATTTTGTCTTTAACAGAAAGCAAATTAAATACTGTAATAAAGATAGATGCTTTTGATTTATCTGATGCAACAAATACGGATAAGATAGTATATTATGAAAATGATGATGATATAGTATTAGAGCTTGATGAAGAATATTCGTTGATATATAACGGAATAATGAAATTACGCCATAACAGAAATGATTTGATGCCTGCTGTTGGTACTGTTGAAGTTATAGACAATGATAATGACGGCGTTTATGAAGTAGTAAGTGTATACTCCTATGAGGTATATATTGTATCTGAATTTATCCAAAAGAACGAAATAATAACAAGTGCTAATGAAAAAGAAGCTATAAAGCTTGATGAAATTGATAATGTATTAAGTATTGTAAAAAACGGTGAAAATGCTTTTGTATCAGATGTTAAAGCAGGCGATGTATTATATGTTGCATTTTCTGAAGACAGAAAAAGTGTCAGCTTTGTTGCAAGTGATACTAAAATTTCAGGTACCATTGAAGAATTCAGTTCGTCAGATATGTATAAATGTTTGATTGACGGAAAATGGTATAAGGTTGGAAATAATGTAAATATTGAGGATGATGTTGGTAAAAATGGTGTGTTTTGGTTAAGTGCAAATGGTACAATTGAATATGCAGAATTTGATATTAACAATAATTATGCATTTATATTGGCAGTAGAGAATGAAAGTATTTTTTCAAATGCTAAAATTCGTATTGCTACACTTGAAGGTGAAGTTAAGGATTATGAGTTTGCTGACAAAGCATATCTATATTCATCAACGCACAACAGAACGATTATATCAGAAACCGAGGTTGACGAATTAAGAGCTTATGCACAAAACTGTATTGAAGCACCCAAACCTTCAACAGGTGTAGGAATGGCAGCACCGATTATTATGTACACAATGGCTAATGATAAAATCAAAACCATAAGTCTTCCCACACCTTTTGATTTTGAAAAAATGGGAAGCGAAAGAGATGATTATGCATTACAATCAGTTACGACTATTCCTGAAATGCTTAATAAAATATCAAGAAATTTGTATATAGGTACAAATAGATCAATTCATCCAGCAAACGATTCCAATTTGAGCGATGACACAGTGAAGTTTGTCGATAGCAACACAAAGATTGTAGAGATTCCTGTTAATAATTCAATGCAAATCATGCCTGGTTTTGAAAAACAATTAAAAGTATATACTGGTAACAGCATTGGCGGTAAATGGTGGTTTAATGGGAGTTTTTATAATTTGAATGATAATTATGCTGCAGATTTAATGTTGAGATATGTTTCAAATGACTTAAATATGGATTATTATTCAGCCGTAGTTGTAAAAAGTATCGGCAAATGCATTGTTGATGAAGAAGAATTAGGATTGATAAATGGTATATGTAATGGTAAAGAAGTCAAATTGGCAGTAATTGATGATGCTGAAGTGAATTTTGGAAGAATAACTGAATTTAATTCAAATATACAAGTTTCCAGTTTTGATAATTTACAAAGCGGTGATTTGTTACTTGTGAGCAAGAACTTTGATAATAACGTTAACTATATTCAATTGATTTTCAGACCAGACACAAATATTGCTAATTACAAAAAACATCATAATGCAAATGGTCCGGAGAGTGAGTTTGAAGCTGTTTTTGGTACAGTTGTTAAAAAATCCGACAATTTAATTGCAGTTTCTGTTGATACAAATGCTTTTAATGCTAAAATTAAAACTTGTCTTTTCAGCAATTATGGTAACGCTGCAGTTTATGTATTTGATGCCAAAACGAAATTAGCATATTATGCAAATTCTTCTGTAATAAATGAAAACGATAATGTTTACATAACGAGTTATGATTCTAATGTTACAAATATATACGTTATCAAAAACCAATAAAAGGAGATGTAAACATATGAACTTTAAACGTGTAGTATCGTTAATTTTATTAGTATCTGTATTTTTTTGTATGTTTGTTATAAACGTAAGTTCAAACGGTAATATTGCTTTAAATGCCACAGCAACATTACAGAGTAATAATGGTTATGAATTACCGCCATCGCATAATATATATTTTGCTTCTAATGCAATTGATGGAAATCCGGATACTGTTGCAGCTGCTTCTAATGAGTGGTTGTGGACACTTCATCTTGATTTGGGCAAAGTATACGATGATATAGGAACGATTTATCTTACTTTTGCTGATGATGTAAATAAACCAACAAAATTTCAAATAGATGTTTCTGTTAACGGAAATAATTGGACAACTGTACATACAATTGATAATAATACTACGTGGGAAAGAAAGGCTTATAACTTTCAGCCTCAAAAGGTTAGATATGTCAGAGTAAGAGATTTGCAAGAATTTACAAATATCAGTCAGATGTATATATCTGAAATTGAAGTGTATAGCGGAAGTCATAATGTTGATTTGTCAGCAAAGGTAATTGTACCAGAAAATGACGAGCATATTTTAACAGAAGACGGTACGATAACAATTCAATTAAATAAAAAAATTGATAAACATTATCTGTCACAAATCACATTAAAGAATGATGGTGATTTGGTAGAGTGTGAACGTAAACTTGATGATGGGTTGACAGTAACGTTGACACCTAAATATCTGTTGACAGTAGGTGATGTTTATGTTTTGACAGTGGGTAATGTTTTAACTAAGCAATTCAATGTAATTGCTGAAAATAAAACCAAATTTGCAACTGCTAATTATTACAGTCTGGATAATATGTTGTACACGCAAATGACTAACACGCCTGCAAGTAATGCAATAGACGGTAATTTTGAGACTTATGCGGATTTTGGTTCGGCAAGCTCCGGGAAGGAC
>JAZNGX010000017.1:0-9281 GCA_045576675.1 Clostridia bacterium
AGTTGATGATAAAATATTGAAAGATGATGTTAGAGAATTGAAAAACATCACATTTGTACGGAGTGGTAAAAATATGAAAACGGGTATTGAGAAAACTACTTTGATAATCAGCATCAAGAAACAAAAAGAAGATGATGACGATGAAAAAGAATTGTATTCTGTACCATTTGAATTGAGTTATGCTGCTTCGATACACAAGGCACAAGGGTTACAGTATGATTCTGTTAAAGTTATAATTACTCCAGAAAGCATTGACTTAATTGATAATGAAACATTTTACACAGCTATAACCAGAGCAAAGGAGCATTTGCAAATATACTTGACTGAACCAGGACAATTGGAAAAACTGGATATAGTAAGTTGTAAAAATATAGTTGATGCTGAATATTGTAAAAAATTAAATTGTCTTTTAAGATAAAATTCAGTAGAATTAGGGAGAAAAACAATGAATATTCAATGGTTTCCGGGGCATATGGCAAAAACCCGCAGACTGATTTCGGATAATTTAAAATTGGTTGACGTAGTAGTTGAGCTTTTAGACGCACGTATTCCACGTGCGTCTTCTAATCCTGTGCTTGCAGAATTGTTGGGTGACAAGCCGAAGGTTGTTGCACTTAATAAGTGTGATATGGCAGACAAGGCTGTTACTGACAAGTGGGTGCAGTATTACAAAAATCAGGGCTACACTGCAGTTGCAATAAGCAGCCAGAGCGGTCAGGGAATAAACCTGTTAAAAGATGCAATCAGAAGCGTGCTTGCCGATAAAATTCAAATGCGTGCTGAAAAGGGAATGAAGGATGTGCCTGCACGTATTATGGTAGTTGGTATACCAAATGTGGGTAAATCTTCATTTATTAATAAGCTGTCAGGCAGGGCTGGTGCAAAAACGGGTGACAGACCCGGTGTTACTACTGCAAAGCAGTGGATAAGAATTGCAGGCGGTTATGAGCTTTTAGATACCCCGGGCATATTATGGCCAAAGTTTGATGATGAAATAATCGGGCAGAATCTTGCATTTACCGGTGCAGTAAAGGACGATATATATGACACTGAGGAGGCGGCAAGCCTTTTGTGCGGATTTTTTGGCGAGAAGTATCCTGAAAAGCTAAAAGAAGTTTACAAGCTTGCTGATATAGACGGGCTTTCAGGATATGAAATCTTAGAATGCATTGGCAAAAAACGAGGATGTCTGATTTCGGGCGGCAATGTTGATACAGAGCGTGCTTCAAGAATTTTCTTGAACGAGTTCCGTGCCTGCAAATTAGGAAACATTTCTTTGGAGGAGCCTGAAAATGAATAACGCAGATTTTGAACGTGTAATGTCTATGTGGGAAATTGAGCATTCCTTATTTGATAAGGGATACGAGCTTATTGCAGGAGTTGATGAGGCAGGAAGAGGCCCGCTTGCAGGCCCTGTTTGCGTTGCGGCTGTAATTTTGCCAAAGGATGCATATTTTGAAAAGCTTAATGACTCAAAAAAGCTAACTGAAAAACAAAAGGACAGGCTTTATGATGAAATCAAGGAAAAGGCAATTGCCTATAAGATAGTATTAATTTCTAATGAGGAAATCGACAAGCTTAATATATTAAATGCTACCTTTAAAGGAATGTGTGAAGCGGCAGAAGGTCTTGAGGTTAAGCCTGATTACGTGCTTATTGACGGCAACAGAATTTCGGGGATGACCATTCCGCATGAGTGTGTTGTAAAGGGTGACAGCAAAAGCATTTCCATTGCTGCGGCATCGGTGCTTGCCAAGGTAACGCGTGACAGATTTATGGACGAGCTGGACGAAAAATATCCGCAGTATATGTTTAAAAAGCATAAAGGCTATCCCACAAAGCTGCATTATGAATTGTTAAAGCAGTATGGTGCATCAGAGGTGCACAGAAAATCCTTTAATTTAAAGTTAGATGATGATTATGGAAAAGTATAATAAAAAAATTGGTGCGGCAGGCGAAAAGGCTGCCGTAAAACATTTAAAAAACAAAGGCTACAAAATAGTTAAAACGAATTATTTTGTACGCGGCGGTGAAATCGACATAATAGCCCAAAAGGACGGTTATGTCGTTTTTGTTGAGGTTAAAACAAGAACAAACGACGGCTATGGTTTGCCTGTTGAAGCGGTGGGTTACACAAAGCAGCAACGTATACGAAATGCCGCACGGTTTTATATGATGAGCTGTGGAGAGGTGGATATACGATTCGATGTAATAGGTGTAATTTGTGACGTAACTGGTAATAAAATCAAGATAATCGAAATAGAACATATAGAGAATGCTTTTGTTTAGGGGGATTTTATGTTTGCAGATGCACATTGCGATACAATTACACGAATACTTGATAACAATGAGGAGTTATATAAAAACAGCGGGCATATTGACTTGAAAAGGCTGGCAAAGGCAGGGTGCTGCTTGCAGTTTTTTGCAATATGGATTGCACCTGAGTATGACAGCGATGCTTTTGAAAGGTTTAACAAAGCCTCCGATAAGTTTTACAACGAGGTTGAAAAAAATAATATCAACGTTGTAAAATGTGCCGAGGATGTTGTTACGGATAAGCTTTGTGCATTGCTTACTGTTGAGGGAGGTTCGGTTATCGGGCGTTCTCTTGGAAGACTTCAGCAGATTTATGACAAAGGCGTAAGGCTTATGACTCTTACATGGAATGGTGCAAACAACATTGCAGACGGTGTTATGATTGGTGAAAACGCAGGGGGATTAACAGATTTTGGCAAAGAAGTTATAAAAGCGATGAACAGCCTTGGTATGATAATTGATGTATCGCATCTTTCTGAAAAAGGTTTTTACGATGTTGCCGAAAGCTCCTGCAAACCATTTTTTGCATCACATTCAAACTGCAAGCGGGTTTGTAATCATCCGAGAAATCTTACAGATGAGCAGATTTTGCATATTATAAAAACAAAAGGCTTTATCGGGCTTAATTTTTATCCCGATTTTTTGGGGAATAATGCGAATATAACTGATATAATAAGGCACGCAGAGCATATTTTGTCACTTGGTGGTGAAGAGGTTTTGGGTTTTGGTGCTGATTTTGATGGTGTTGATTGTTTACCCAAAGGAATTGACGGAGTGCATAATATGAATGATGTCATTAATGAATTTTGCAAATTGGGGTATAGTCAAACCTTACTAAATAAGCTATTTTACGAAAATTTAATTGTAAGAACAAAACAAATTTTGAAAAAATGAAAATTTTTGTTGCATTTTTTTGCTTTTTGCATTATTATATATAGAGATAGTTTTTGAAAGGAATGAAATTAATGGTATTATCAGAGAAAATGGGAGCTATAAGCTCATCCCCGACACTTGCCATTGATGCAAAGTTTAAAAAAATGAAAGCAGACGGTATTGACGTTGTGGGCTTCGGCACAGGTGAGCCTGATTTTGATACCCCTGTTCATATAAAGCAGGCAGCTATTGATGCTATAAATGCAGGTTTTACAAAGTATACACCTGCTTCAGGTACATTGGATCTTAAAAAAGCTATTGCTAAAAAGCTTTTTGAAGAAAACGGAGTCCAATATGCTCCGTCAGATATAGTTGTTTCAAACGGTGCAAAGCATGCACTTGTTAATGCGTTTTATGCTATTTTAAATGACGGTGATGAGGTTTTAATCCCCACGCCTTTCTGGGTAAGTTATCCCGAAATGGTACGTATAGCAGGCGGTGTGCCGAAATTTATTGAAACAACTGAAGAAACATCTTTCAAATTCTCTGCAGCAGATTTTGAAAAAGCAATTACACCTAAAACAAAAGCTATTATTGTTAACAGCCCCAGCAATCCGACAGGTATGGTTTACACTGAGGAGGAGTTAAGGGCAATTGCTGATGTTGCGGTTAAAAACGATATTTTTGTTATTTCTGATGAAATTTACGAAAAGCTTATTTACGGAGAAACAAAACACGTAAGCATCGCAAGCTTTAATGATGATATCAAAAAGCTTACGATTATAATAAATGGTGTATCAAAAAGCTATGCTATGACAGGTTGGCGTATAGGCTATACTGCAAGCGTGCCTGAAATCACAAAAATTATTGCGAATGTTCAAAGTCACGCTTCATCAAATCCGTGTTCGATTTCTCAGGCGGCTACGCTTGCTGCTATTTCAGGCCCTCAGGACACTGTTGAAGAAATGCGTCTTGAATTTTTAAAACGCCGTGATTATATGGTAGAAAGAATCAACAAAATTAATGGTGTATCGTGCATTAATCCTGATGGTGCGTTTTATGTGTTTATGAACATAAAAAATATTCTTGGAAAAGAAATCAAGGGCAAGATGATTAATACAACCGATGAGTTTTGCGAGTGGCTTTTAGAGCATAACAAGGTTGCATTGGTACCTGGCACAGGCTTTGGTGCAGAAGGCTATGTAAGATGGTCTTACGCAACAAGTATGGAGAACATTAAAGAGGGGCTTGACCGTCTGGAGGATTTCTTGAAATAAGGTGAATAATGTGAAAATTGGATTTATCGGTGCAGGCAATATGGGCGGTGCGATTATTGACGGTCTTATTGCCTCGGGAAAAACTGATATAATTGCTTGTGATTTGAATGCCGAAAAGCTTGAACAACTAAAAGAAAAAGGCGTTGCTGTAACAAAAAGCATTGACGAGGTTTGTGATTTAAGTGACGTTGTAATTCTGGCTGTTAAACCTCAGGTGTTTAAAACTGTTTTACAAGCTATTAAAACTACAAAGCCAATATTTGTTTCAATTGCAGCAGGTATTTCTATCAAATATATAAAAAAGTATCTTGGTGATGATGCTAAGGTTGTACGTGCGATGCCGAATACTCCGGCACTTATTGGCAAAGGTGTAACAGCCTTGGCGTTTGATAAAAATGTTGACGAGATTCAAATGATAAAGGGTATATTTGATAGTATTGGTGTTACCGAGATTATAAACGAAAATCTTATGGATGCAGTTGTTGCCGCAAGTGGTAGCAGTCCTGCATATGTATATATGCTAATTGAGGCTATGGCTGATGCTGCAGTTGCCGAAGGACTTACACGTCAGGCGGCATACAAATTGTGTGCTGCAGCAGTAGCAGGCAGTGCCGAAATGGTACTTAAAACAGGCAAACATCCGGGCGAGCTTAAGGATATGGTATGCTCACCGGGAGGTACAACCATTGATGCAGTTGCTTCATTGGAAAACGATGGTTTCAGAAGTGCTGTTATAAAAGCAATGGAAGTATGTGCAGAAAAATCAAAAAAACTAACAAAGTAGAGGAAAAACTATGATAACAACAAAACAACGTGCTTATTTAAGAGGACTTGCAAATAAAGTGCCTGCACTGTATCAGGTGGGCAAGGGAGGAGTAACGGAGAATTTTGTTACTATGATTTTGGACAGCCTTGAAAAAAATGAGCTTATAAAAATAACTGTGCTTGAAAATTCAGGCTGTACACCCAGAGAAATTTGTGACGAGGTGGTTGCGGCAACAGAGGCGGAGCCTGTTCAGGTTATAGGAAGTAAGTTTGTTATTTACAAGCCGTCAACTGAAAATCCTACAATTGTATTACCAAAGTAAGATAATAGTATCACATTGGATTACTGATGTGATACTATTTTTTTGACAGCTTTTTAAACTGCAGCGGAGTTATTCCTTTTTCTTTTTTGAATACCGAAATAAAATGACTGGTTGTACAAAAGCCTGTTTCCTGAGCGATTTCTGTAATGTTTTTATCGGAGGTTAAAAGCATTTTTTCTGCTTCACTAAGCCTTATTCTATGTACATAGTCTTTAAAGCTTACACCAACTACCGATTTAAAATAGCCGGAAAAGTAGTTATAACTGAATTTGCACAAATCGGCAACATCTTTTTCTGTAACTGTGCTGTAGTTGCTTTCTATGTATAAAATCGCATTTCTGATTCCGTTTGTTATGTTGTTGTTAGTGGGTATGTATCCGCTGTTTTTATATAACCTTAATATTGTTGTGAATATTTTAAGAATATTTGCACGGATAGCAAGCTCAAAGCCATACTCCATACCTATCCACTCTTTAATGATTTCATCTATAAGAATGCTTATGGAGCTTTCTTTAATTTGCTCGTAATCTAAAACATAGTTCTGTTCTTTTGAAGTGAAAGGATATGCATACTTGAAGTTTAAGAAAAACGCTTCATTATCATAAAGAATTGACGGTGAAAATTTTATACATATATATGAAGTCGGCTTGGTAATAAATACATCGTGTGCCGTATTTGAATTAATAATAACAAGGCTGTTTTCGATAATATCGCTTTTGTTGCCGTTAATCCATATATTTCCTTCACCTTCGTAAAAATATAACAGTTCTATATATTCATGGTAATGATAGTCCACACGTTTTTTGTTTCTGTTAGGATGTAAATTTTGATAGTTAATACAATGTATCCAACTGTCTATACCGTCAATTTTATGATTAGCCTCTTTTTTGCCCAACATATAATCACCATTCTTAAAAATTTGATATTTTTGATTTAATATATTATATCATAATTTTATGATAAAAGCTAAAACTAAATTAAATAAATATTATTTGGAGGTAACAGATATGGGAAAAATATTGAAGGTTGGTATTATAGGCCTTGGCGGAATATGCAGAGGAGCACATATGTCCGCTTATAAAAATATGAATAATGTTGAAATTATTGCTGTTTGTGACATAAAGCCTGAAAAAATCAAAGCGTTTAAAGATGATTTTAATATGCCGGATGTAAAAGCGTTTACTGATTACAAGGAATTGCTTGAGGTTGAAGGGCTTGACTATATTGATATTTGTACACCGAATTATCTCCATTCAATAATTGCTGTAGCCGCTTTTGAAAAGGGGATTAACGTTTTTTCCGAAAAGCCTGATGCAGTATCGGTAGAAGAGGCAGAAAAGATGAAAACTGCTGCAGAAAAAGCAAACAAGCATCTTATGGTTATGAGAAACAATCGTTACAGACTAAGCTCACAGTATCTTAAAAAATATATTGAAGAAGGGAAAATGGGCGAAATTTACTGCGGTCGTTGCGGTTGGCAAAGACGCCGTGGTATCCCGGGCAAGGGTGGCTGGTTCACAACCAAAGAACAGTCGGGCGGTGGTCCACTTATCGACCTTGGTGTGCATATGATTGACCTTGCAATATGGCTTATGGGTAATCCTACACCTGTTTCGGTTTCAGGATGCACTTATACTAAGTTTGCTGATAACGATGTTAGTGATTCGGTAAATTCATCATTTGGTGAAAAAAATGCAGAAGGTACCTTCGATGTTGAGGATTTAGCGATGGGCTTTATAAAATTTGATAACGGAGCGTGCCTGCAGATTGAGTTTTCATGGGCATCAAATATCGAAAAAGAACGTAATTTTGTTGAATTAAGAGGCACAAAATCCGGTGCAACTATTGCAACAGACGGATTTAAAATCTTTACTGAGGATAACGGTCATTGCATAGATTATATCCCTGTAACTGCAGATGACAAGCTTGGCATCCCCGGGCACGAGGGTAATATCAGACATTTTGCAGATGTGTTAAGTGGTAATGCACAGCCTGATTTTGTCCCTGTTCAGGGGGTAAATATGATAAAGATTCTTACTGCAATTTATAAATCAGCAGAAACAGGAAAGGAAGTTTTACTATGAAAATAAAGGTTTTGGTATGGAATGAAAACATACATGAAAAAACTGACACGCGTGTTACAGAAAACTACCCGGGAGGCTTGCACGAATATATTGCATCCTTTTTGAAAAGCGATGAATTTGATGTAAAAACTGCAACTCTTGACGATGAAAGCTGCGGTCTTACAGATGAGGTTTTGCAGGATACAGACGTGCTTATCTGGTGGGGACATTGTGGGCACGAAAAGGTTCCTGATGAAATTGCTGAAAGGGTGCATACATATGTGTTAAGAGGAATGGGCTTTATCGGGCTTCACTCAGCACACCATTCCAAGGTGTTTAAAAGACTTATGGGTACATCTTGCAACCTTAAGTGGCGTGACGGTGCAAAAGAAAGAATATGGACAGTTAACGGAAATCATCCTATAGCGGACGGAATTCCTGAAACCTTTACTCTTGATTGTGAAGAAATGTACGGAGAGCCTTTTGGTATACCTGAACCGATGGAAACAATTTTTATGGGCTGGTATAACGGTGGCGAGGTTTTCAGAAGCGGATGTACATGGGTGCGTGAAAATGGAAGAATTTTTTATTTTCAACCGGGGCACGAAACTAATCCGTCCTTTAAAAATGAATATGTTCAGCGTATAATAAAAAATGCAGTAAAATGGGTATGTCCAGTAAAAAAGAATATAGAGCTTGTTGGTCCCCATGCACAGGCATTGGAATTTTAAAGTAATATTTTTAATCCCCTCCGAATACATATAAAACCGGAGGGGATTATTTTGCGTTTAAATACATTAAGAAAAAGCATAAGCAATTATTTTGACAAAAACAAGCTGAAATACTTTTTGCTGTTATTGGTGCTGATTGCGGGTCTTACTGCAGGGATATTGTTTGCTTGTTCTGTTGATTATGCTGATAGTGCCGAAATAGTTAAGAGCCTCAATAGTACCTTTTCAAAACCTGACAACAGCAGATTTGAAATATTTTTGGGCTTTTTTCAGAAAAACTTAAAATGCATTATGGCAGTTTTAATGACAACTCTGACAGCGTATTTTATGCCATTATTGTTTTTAAACATTGGTATCTGGGGATTTTCTATCGGCTTTACTGCAAGCTTTATCGCTTTGCATTTTGGCTTTGTAGGGTTTATTATTTCGGTTTGTTTGATTATGACTCAATTGCTCTTTATGATACCCTTGGTTATGTTTCTTTCAGTAACAGCAATTGATTATACTTTACATAATATCAAATGCCAAAAAGTACAGCGTAAGATTAACCGCAAAAAAATGTATGTGCTTTCAGTGTGTGCGTTTATAATACTTATGATTTTTTCGCTGCCTGATATTTTTGTTGTGCCTGCTTTGATAAAAACCTTTAGTGCCTTGATTTGACGGAAAACACAAGATGTTGGGTCAAGAAAAATATGTTGTAAATATTTAACGAAATTAACATAAATTTTTAGACATTATTTTTAATTGTTTTTAAAAAAAATCTGTACAAATCAGTTTTTTTGTATTAAAATAATAACGTTGTATGTTTACATAATACATAATAAAGTATAATCCATATCTGTGTGGATTATTATTTTTCTTCACGGAGGCGTAATAATGGATAACGTAGTTTTACAATTTGAGAACTATCTTAAAAATGAAAAAAAAGCA
>JAZNGX010000018.1:0-7146 GCA_045576675.1 Clostridia bacterium
ATCAAATAGTTCGTAAAACAACGAGCTTTACTTTGTGTACCAAAAATTAATAAGATTTCTAAAAAATTATCCACATTTTGGGCAGAAAAAGAGGGCGTTGCCTCAATTAAGTGAAAAATCACTTATTGAGACACGCCCTTAATTTATTTATGTATTATTTCTTATTGAAAAAGAACGGCGGAACATCAATATCATCATCTAAAATAGTTGTACTGATAATTCTTTCGTTAGCTTTCTCAGGCTCATGGCTTACATTAACAAACTGAGGCTGTTCCTGAGCAGCAACCATCGGCTGAGCATTATCCGCATTGCCTGCATCAAAGCCTGTTGCAACAACAGTAACTTCAATTTCATCACCAAGATTTTCTTTGATAACTGCACCAAAGATAAATTCAGCATCAACATCGGCAAGCTCCTGAACCATTTCGTTACACTTACTGATTTCAAGCATACCAAGGTTAGCACCTGAAATATTAAGGATAATACCCTTAGCACCGGCAATTGATGTTTCAAGAAGCGGACTGTTGATAGCCATTCTTGTAGCTTCCTCTGCTCTGTTTTCACCAGAAGCTCTGCCGACACCCATATGTGCAAAGCCTGTATTTTTCATTACAGTCTTAACATCAGCAAAGTCAAGATTGATAAGACCGGGAAGAACGATAAGCTCTGCAATACCCTGAACGCCCTGTCTTAATACATCATCGGCAATTTTAAACGATTCTGTGAAAGCAACGTTTTTCTGATTCTGAGCCATTTCCAAAAGCTTGTCATTAGGGATAACAACAAGTGAATCTGAATTAGCTTTAAGCTCCATGATACCGTTTTCTGCCTGTTTCATACGCTTTTTGCCTTCAAAAGTAAATGGCTTTGTAACAATTGAAATTGTAAGAATGCCCATTTCCTTTGCAACGCTTGCAACAACAGGAGCAGCACCTGTACCTGTACCGCCGCCCATTCCGGCTGTAACAAATACCATATCTGCACCCTTTAGTGCTGTGGCAATTTCTTCACGGCTTTCTTCAGCCGCCTTTTTACCTATTTCAGGGTTAGCACCTGCACCAAGACCCTTTGTTAGCTTTTCACCAATCTGAATTTTTTTTGCAGTTGCACTTTTTTTAAGCTGCTGGCTATCTGTATTAACAGAAAGAAACTCAACAGTATCAAAGCCTGTTGCAATCATTCTGTCAACAGCGTTGTTACCGCCACCGCCAACACCTACAACCTTAATATTAGCTGACTGAGTGTTTTCAATCTCAAGCTCTATCATTAGTAAAATCCTCCCAAAATTATTTTAAATCGTCCCACGATTAAATATTACAAATTTATTACACTCTATTATATACAATTTTTTTGCTTTTGTAAAGTATATTTATAAATTTTTTACAAGTTTTTTGTTTCGTTTTTCGACACATACTTTTCAAGCAAAAATCTTCGTATAATAGCGAAGTTTTGGAAAATTCTTGTTCCGAACACAACAACAGCCGCCACCGTCATATCAACATTAAGAAGTGAGCCGACATAAGTGAGAATAGCAGCAATAAATGCATTACCAAAAAAGCCTGTTAAAAAAATCTTCATTTTAAAACTGTTGTTTGCAGTTGCCGCAAGACCACCGAACACAGAGTCAATACCTGCAAGGATTGCAATGGCAACAAACTTGGAAGCCTGAAGCGAAAATGTATACGGAAGAAACAATGCACAGGCAATACCAATTAAAAGACACAGAATTACAAACACATTAATTTCCTCCCTTTTTTATTTCAGCATTTGCGTCAGTTGCTGACGGCACTGCATATTTAAAGTTTAACGAACCGGTGTACGGCCCTATTTTCATTGCACTGACCTTTTTTACCTCAACGTCAATTCCGTAGAAGGTAAGATTATCCACAACACCGTTTCGCATAAGCAAAGCATTTTCTAAGTTTGTCGGGTCACCGATTGCAGTAATAACATATGGCACGGAATAACGGTTGTTGTTTATACTTACCGTTGAGCCGGCACAGCGTATTTCACTTGTTGACACAATACGCTCACCGTTTAAAGAGATAGCCTCCGCACCGGCATCTCTCAATTCATTTACAACCTGAAGTATATCGAGGTCGTGTATTATATATGCATTGGCATTTTCCACAAGATTTGTTGTTGCAACACTGTCGTTCAAAGTGACCTGAACGCCTGCACCCTCAACATTTGTAAGACCTGCAAGAAGCTCTGCTCTTTGAAGCTGTGTAAGCAAGGTTTGCGAATAACTGTCAGACTGTGCCGCATCCTGCTGGAATGATTCAATGTCCTGCTTTGCCTGCAAAAGCTGCTTATAAAGCTCTGCATTTTTCTCCTGTTCGTTTTTTAATTCCACGGCAAGATTATCCGCTCGAAGCTTATCTGTACTGCCGGTTTTGTTTATTTCGTTAACACTTTTAATCTGCATTGTAACAAAAAACGCAAGTATAAGACACACTATACCCATTGATACATTTGCAGAGCCGAAGAATTTTTTAAAATTCATTTTAGATAAGCCTTCCTTTCTATAATTTACCGCATATTTTTTAATACTGCTTATATACTGCCTTGTCACCGCTGCTTACATTAAGATAGCCGCGTATGTTTTCGCCAAGCTTTTCTGCTGTTTTAACAGTTAAAAATCCTATCTTATAATCAAGCACGTTGTTTTCACCAACATAAACCTCAAGCTTGTTGTCAATCGTAATTGAAAGATTATGACTGTCAGGAATGTTAATAAGGGTTGTTTTTTCTATAAGACCATTTTTCGCAAGCACTTTATAAAGGTCAATTATAAACTCTGCCTTTTCCTCGTCCTTGGATTTTATTATTTCTCCCTGAACATATTTTTCAATGTTAAAATTTTCAATAAGCGGCACTGCATTCTGCGGCGGCATCTTATTCTGCTCAAGCATTTTGCCTTTGTCATCAACATATATATATGTATCAGAATACTTTATATATCCCGAAACCTTACATTCAGTAACATCAATATGAATTGTTGCAGGAAATTTCCTTGCAATTTTAACTTCAGACACATAAGGCAATTCTTCTATGCATCGTTTAGCTTTTTTAACGCTTGTCCGAAAAACGTTTCTTCCGTAACCAATCGTTGAGGCACTTATAACCTCTCGCTCGGTAAGCACCGAAGTGCCTGACACATTGATTTTATTTATTTTAAACCACGGTGCAAAAAACAATATGCACATAAACACAGCTAACAGAAACAGAATAAAAAGAATTTTTCTGTTTCTGCGATTACGGCGTATTCTCTTTTTATAATCCTTTATGCGGACAGTTTTTTCCGCATTGTATCTTGTGGTTTCCATCCGTTATCTTCCTTTATATACGAATTATATCTGCACCTAAGTTTTTAAGATTATGTTCAAAGCATTCATATCCACGGTCAAGATGCCACAGTCCGTTTACAGTGGTTGTGCCATACGCATTAAGACCCGCAAGCACCAGTGCCGCAGCACCTCGCAAATCGCAAGCGGTAACACACGCACCCTGAAGCTGTTTCACACCTCGGACAACTGCAATTTTATCCTTTATTATTATGTCTGCACCCATTCTGTTAAGCTCCGGAATGTGCTTGAAGCGTCCCGAAAAGATGTTTTCCTCTATGACGCTTGTGCCATCTGCAACAGACAAAAGCGTTGTAATAAGTGCCTGAGCATCAGTAGGAAATCCGGGATGCGGCATTGTTGAAACGCAGCTTACTGCTTTTAGCCTTTCGGGGCAGTTTACTGCAACATAATCTGCACCTGTTGCAACGCCTGCACCGCATTGTTCAAAGACAGACAAAACAGGCTTTAACGCCTCAGGGCATACCCCTGTTGCTTTTACACTGCCTCCTGTCACTGCCGCAGCCGTAAGATACGTTGCAGCGACAATTCTGTCACCCATAACAGAATACTCACAGGAATCAAAACTGTCAACACCGTTTATAGTAACTGTTCCTGTTCCTGCTCCGCTTATATCTGCACCGACACTGTTTAAAAAGCCCTGCAAATCCACTATTTCAGGCTCGCGTGCAGCATTATAAATTTTTGTTGTTCCTTTTATAACGCTGGCAAGCAGCATTATATTCTCTGTAGCACCAACGCTTGGAAAATCCAGATACACATCTCCGCTATGCAGCTTTTCGCCATCACAGAAAATATATCCGTTCATTTCTTCAATTTGCACTCCAAGCGTTTTAAATGCCTTAAGATGAAGGTCAATAGGTCTTGGGCCAAGCTCACATCCACCGGGCATTGAAATCACTGCATTTTTACACCGTGCAAGCACAGCACCTGTAAAAATCACAGACGAACGCATTTCACGCATAAGGTCTTCCTTTATCTCACCGCAGCATATGTCAGACGAATCTATAACAGCGTCATTGCCTTCAAGCTCAACCGAACAGCCAAGCTCCTTTAAAATATCAAACGAAGCATAAACATCTTTAATAAGCGGGCAGTTATGTATAATACTCTTGCCACCGTTAATAACCGTTGCTGCAAGTATTGGCAAGACGGAATTTTTCGCCCCCTGAATTTTCACTTCACCCAAAAGCTTTTTGCCACCGTTTACCACAATTGTGTTATTCATTGCTACACCTCCGAACAATTACATTATATGCAACTGTTTGGAGGGTGGTGAATTATAGTCCGTTTTCGCTAAGCAAACCGGGGTCTATTGTTGTATTGACCGGCGGCTCGTTGGCAGGTGGAGTTACCTCCTCGCCACTTCCGTCAGAAGTATTTGTTTCGTCAGACGATGAGCCTTCTGTATGCTCATCTTCAGTTGTTTCCTCTTCAGCAGATTCCTCAAGCTCGTGCTCAAAATCACATTCCTTTGACGGAATCTCGCGGGGTAAGAAATAGTCACTTCTCAAACGTGTTCCCTTTAAATCGTGTTCACAGTCAGGGCCGGGCAACAAGCCACTGTCGGCACAAACTGTAGCACTTGTATATTTTGAAGTAACCCCCGGGAAGTATTTTGACGGCAGACCTTTAACCTTGTGAACCTCCGACATAACCAGCTTCCACGCCCTTGTTGCAGGGTTTGACGGGAAGAAGTTCAGCGGGGCAGGCTCATCAAAGCCAACCCATACCGCACCGGCATAGTACGGTGTCACACCTACAAACCATCTATCCTTATCGTCATCGGTTGTACCGGTTTTGCCACCGATATCATAGCCGCCTGCAAAGTATGCAGAAGAGCCTGTTCCACCCGAAACTGCCGATTTTAGCACATTAAGCATAATTCTCGAAGTGTCTTTTGAAAAAGCAATATTCTTTTGTTGCTCTTTTTCATAAATAACCTTTCCTGAGCTGTTTACAATTTTTGTATATGTCACAGGCTCTATATAAACACCATCATTTACAAACGCAGCATAAGCGGCAGTCATTTCAATATTGGTTATACCATTTGTAAGACCGCCCAAGGCTAATGCAGCAAGGTTTTTATCAGTTTCAACAAGCGACTTTGCACCAAGCTTCTGTGTCATATAATTATATGAATTTGTTGTACCAACATTGTCAAGCACCTGTACCGCAATGGTATTAAGCGACTGCTGAACAGCGTATCGCATTGTTACAGGCCCCTTAAAATCGCCACCATAATTTTTCGGTGTCCAGCTACCAAATGTAACAGGTTTGTCAGTCCAGATAGTACCCGGGCTTGAGATGCCAAGGTCAATCGCAGGACCATAGACAGCAATCGGTTTTATAGAAGACCCCGGCTGTCTTTGAGTTTGTGTGGCACGATTTAACACACGGTCAGCAGTTTTCTCTCCTCTGCCGCCAACCAGTCCTTTTACATAGCCTGTGTATGGGTCAATAATAGTCATACTGGACTGCGGCTGAACATCACGCGGAGCCTTTGCAAAGCTTGCAGGGTCCATATATACCTTATCCATTATTTCCTGTATCTGTGGGTCAACCGTGCAATATATCTTTAAGCCGCCTGTGTAAAGCATCTTTTTTGCAACAGTTTCAGTATATCCGCACTCGTTCTGCAAATCTTCAAGCACTTCTTCAATCAAAGCATCAACAAAATATGACTGAACACTGCCATGAGTTTGCTCCTTTGCAACAAAAACAAGCTCCTGTTCCTTTGCTTCTGTGTACTCTTCATCGGGCAAAAATCCAAGCTGATTCATTTTATAAAGAATAAGCTCCTGCTTTTCTTTGTTTTTATCAGGATTTGCAATGGGGTCATAAAGGGATGGATACTGAGTAATACCTATAATTGCCGCAGACTCCGCAACAGTAAGCTCACTTACATCCTTATCAAAATAATACTCTGCTGCACTGCCAATCCCGTTGCAGCGATGACCTAAATATATTGTATTAAGATAAAGCTCCAGAATCTGTTCCTTGGTCATTTTTTGTTCGAGCCTGATTGCAAGAACAATTTCTTTTACCTTTCTCACAGGGCTTTTGTCTTTCTCACCCGTCAAATTCTTTACAAGCTGCTGAGTAATTGTGCTTGCACCTCTGTCCGAACTGCCTTTTACAAGGTAATTAAAAGTAGCATACGCCGTACTCTTTATATCAAAGCCGATATGCTTGTAAAAACGCTCATCCTCAATCGCAACTGCAGCATTTTTAACGTGTGCCGGAATCTCAGCAAAGTCAACCCACACACGATTTTCATCTTGATACAGCGACTCGTATTCAATCTCGTTACCTTCATCATCAACACAGTATACAACCGAAGTAAAATCAAGGCTGATGTCATCAATATCAAGCACGTCAGAGCCTGCAGTACTTATTATTATACCAACAAACACACCTGCTACAATAATTATTACGGCAATAAAAGCAATAAGGCACAGCTTTATAATGTCCTTTGCTTTTAGCTTTTTCCTTCTTTTTCTTCTTTTTGTTGCCACAGGAACTCACCGCTTCCTTTATATATGTAAGATTTTTACATAAGTATACATTTATATTATAACACATATATTTTTATTTTGCACTACTTTTTTAAAAAATTTTCAAATATATTATTTCGACGTTTTACGTGGTATTTTTGTTCGTTTTATAAGAAAAAGCTCCCTATGGTATTTGACCATAGAGAGCTTAAACTTTTAACAACTATTATTCTGCGAACAAATCGGTATATGCTTTTGAGCCGTAATCATCAGCATCATTA
>JAZNGX010000019.1:0-5500 GCA_045576675.1 Clostridia bacterium
GGCAGATAAAAGTATTTATTATCCCAAATTCTATGCTCGTGACCTAAAAGCAAGAAGCGGTTATCGGAACGAATTAGCACATTCAAAAGCATTTTTGGATGATATTTTTGTGTTGGATATTATTAGAGGGGAGATGAAAAACGATGACCCACGCATACAACGAATTATATCTGAGTGATGCAAAAAGTTGTCTGGCAGATATGTTTGACTATATAATTAATGATTGCAAGCTTGAGAGCAATTGGGTTGCATCACTTTTCGTAACTACCGGTTATGCCCAAAAATTCGAAACCGGCAATCCTGCAATTCTTTCAGGAATGTCAGGAATAGAGCTTGGCAAAGCAATTGTAAAAAAGGCTTATAATAAAAAGGATGCACCTGATGCAAATTTCCGTGAAGACCGCTCACCTGAATATTGGGCAGGTTGGGCATTGGCAGAATATCAATGGTTTTCAGGTCGCAGATTTAAAGATATCTTTGAGCGTATACCTCTTTCGCAAATCGTTGATATGTATTCGGTTTATCATGAAATGGATATAAGTCAGTTTATAGATTCAATGGAGAAATTCTATAACGAGACAATTCTCGAAACCAAACTCAAGAGAATCCGTGAAAATCGCGGCATTTCCCAATCGGAACTTGCAAAACTTTCAGGCGTTAAACTTCGCTCTATTCAAATGTATGAGCAAAAGGTTAATGACATTGATAAAGCTCAGGGACATACATTATATAAAATCTCAAGAGTTCTTGGATGCAATATTGAGGATTTGTTGGAAAATCCAATGAGTTAAAATCTTAATTTTTGTAACCTAATTCCTTAAGGTCTTTTCTTTGATTACAGCGTATCAAAATTTGGAGGGATAATATGAGTTTAATATCTTTGGCGAGTGGCAAATCTTTATGGCGTGGCTATGAATACCACGAAGGTAAACGCGTTCATTTTCATATACAAAACGGAGAATTTGAATATACCGGTAAAGTTAGCGGAAACGGAAGGTCGTATGATGTTCATATAGATCTAAAGCATCCAAGAAAATCGACCTGCAATTGTCCGCATGCTGACGGCAAAAGAATAATATGCAAGCATATGGTAGCATTATATTTCAGTATTTTTCCCAAGGAAGCCGAAGCATACATAGCAGAAGTTGAAGCTTACGAATTGGAACAGGAAGAATATGCTGAGGAAATGGACAGAAAAATAGTTAGTTGTATTAATAAAATGTCAAAATCGGATTTGCAGCAAGCCATTTACGAACTTTTATGCGAAGCACCCGAGTGGCTTGTTGAAAGATTTATTTATGAGCACATCAACTAATTTGTCTTTTTTGACCACATGTTATCCCACAGTTAGCTCTGGAGTATATGGAAGCAGTGGAAATAAGATGTCTAAAGAGTATATTAAATGTAGCGAAAAGGGCTAAAAAGAGCAAAAACCGCAATATATCAGGTTTTAGAGCGTGTTCGGGACAAATCACCCGTGCTTTCAAATGCCAGCATTGCCATACCAGTAAAAAACGAAGCAGTCCAATTCATTATATGACTAAAGCTTTTTGTTTTTTCTTCACTAACATCAAAATAATCGCCGTTAACAGCTGAAGGATATTCCCTTAACCCCAAGTGCATTTTGGTAATGTTTTTTGCAGTTTTATCTGCACACACAGTTAATAATTTTTGTATATCCATAACTGCCCTTTCCTCCTTTTAATTTACACTATACGACAATATTATCATACACCAAAAGGCAATAATATTTATACTCTAATTTTTCTCTTTTTTGCACATAATGTACGATTTTATTTGCATCAAACCTCACATTTTATTGTACATTGAACTTATCTGTTGAACAAACGTTCACAGCCACCTGTGACACCCTACGCTTGCACCGTCAGCACAGTATGTCAATTTTTGTATACCTCCACTGTATAGATTATATCTTTTCTTTATAATATAAAGATTATTTTATTATGTATATTAAAAAACACGTTAAAACTCTAATTAGAATTTCAACGTGTCAATTTCAGTAATTTATTCAAACAAGGGAGTCGAAAAATATCTTTCGGCAGTGTCAGGTAATACTGTTACAACAGTCTTTCCAATACCAAGCTTAAGACCAAGTCTTATTGCAGCAGCAACGTTTGTTCCACTTGATATACCACACATAATGCCCTCTTTAGCTGCAAGATCTTTTGATGTCTGTATTGCCTCCTCGTCCTTTACTATGCATATATCATTATATATTTCCTGATTTAGTATTCTGGGAATAAGGCCATCTCCAATTCCCATCTGGACATGAGTGCCTATTGAGCCACCTGAAAGAATCGCAGCGTTTTCAGGCTCAACAGCCCATATTATAATATCAGGATTCTTTGCCTTCAAAGCTTCACCAATGCCTGTTATAGTGCCACCTGTTCCTATACCAGAACAGAAGCCATGAATCGGACCATCAACCTGACTAAGTATTTCAACACCTGTCTGGTTTCTTTGAATTTGCGGATTCGCAGGGTTTTCAAACTGGTGAGGTACAAATACATCAGGGTCATCCTCCTGCATTTTAAGAGCAAGTCTTAAGCATTCATCAATACAAGCACCTATATTACCGGCATCATGAACCAATATAACTTCTGCGCCATAATGGCGAACAAGCTTACGGCGTTCTTCACTAACTGAATCAGGCATAATAATTTTTGTTTTATATCCATAAACGGCCCCAACAAGAGCAAGTCCTATTCCCTGATTTCCACTTGTAGGTTCAACAATAATCGTATTATTATTAATTTTACCTTGTTTTTTAGCCTCTTGAATCATATTAAATGCAGTTCTGGTCTTTATAGAACCACCAACATTTAGTCCTTCAAATTTCACCAGAATGTCAGCACAATTATCAGGAACCATATTTTGAAGCTTTATCATTGGCGTATTACCTAAAGCCTCCAAAATATTGTTATAAACCATTAAACTCACCTCAAAAAAATCATTGGAAATATTTTATCATATATTTATAAAATAAGCAACAGTTTTTTAAAACTAGCTAAAGCAAACTTAACTAATCAGTTTTTACTTATAGAAATCAATACACATATGTAATAAATTTCTGCAAGTTAAAAAAATAACGGAGTTAAACTCCGTTATTTTAAAAATATTAACCATTAAGTCTTTCTTCTAAAGCTTTAAGCTGGTCTGCCATTTCTTTTGGTAATCTGTCAAAGCCTGCAAATAGCTCTTTAATCTGTGCAACTTCATCAAGCCATACATCTTTGTCAACATTCAAAAGCTCTGTTAAAACTTCATCAGAAATATCCAATCCATCAAGCTTTAAGTCTTCTTTCTTGGGCAAGTAACCAATTGCTGTCTTAACAGCGTCAACCTTATTATCGCATCTGTCAAGAATCCAAAGTAGGACACGCATATTGTCACCAAATCCTGGCCAAATGAACTTACCATCTTCGTTTGTTCTGAACCAGTTTGTGTTAAAGATTTTAGGAGGATTGGGGATTTTCTTACCCATTTCAATCCAATGTGCAAAATAGTCACCAACATTATAACCAATAAATGGCTTCATAGCCATCGGGTCACGTCTTACAACACCAACAGCACCTGCAGCTGCAGCAGTTGTTTCTGATGCCATTGTAGCACCAACGAATACACCGTGGTTCCAGTCAAATGACTCATATACAAGCGGAGCAGTTTTTGCACGTCTGCCGCCGAAGATAATAGCACTGATCGGCACACCCTTCGGGTTTTCGAACTCAGGTGAAATACAAGGACACTGTCTTGCAGGAGCTGTAAATCTTGAGTTAGGATGAGCAACCTTTGTTCCCTTATCAGGAGTCCATTCCTCACCTGTCCAGTCAATAGCGTGTTCAGGAGTCGGGTCATCATGTCCCTCCCACCAAACGGTATTATCGTCACGAAGAGCAACGTTTGTAAAGATAGTATTGCTCATTGTAGTCTGCAATGCATTGTAGTTAGTTTTTGAGCTTGTTCCTGGTGCAACACCAAAGAAACCTGCTTCAGGATTGATAGCCCAAAGTCTGCCATCTTCACCAACTCTTAACCATGCAATATCGTCACCTACAGTGAATACCTTATATCCTTCAAGCTCCTTCGGAGGAATAAGCATAGCAAGGTTTGTTTTACCACAAGCACTTGGGAATGCAGCAGAAACGTATTTAATGTCGCCCTGGGGATTCTGAAGACCTAAGATAAGCATATGCTCTGCCATCCAGCCTTCCATTTTACCAAGATAACTTGCAATACGCAAAGCAAAGCATTTTTTACCAAGAAGCACGTTACCGCCGTAGCCTGAATTTACAGACCAGATTGTGTTATCCTGAGGGAACTGAACGATATATCTTTCTTCAGGGTTGATATCAGCCATACCATGCAAACATTTTGTGAAGTCGCCGTTTTCGCCGATTTCATCAAGAGCAACGGTACCAACTCTTGTCATAATATCCATATTCAATACAACGTAAATGCTGTCTGTGAGTTCAACACCAACCTTACTGAAAGGAGAATTTGCAGGTCCCATAATGAAAGGAATAACATACATTGTTCTGCCCTTCATTGAGCCATCAAACAATTTTGAAAGTTTAGCATACATTTCAGTTGGATCCATCCAGTTGTTTGTTGGACCAGCCTCTTCCTTTGTAGGAGCACAGATGAATGTTCTGTCCTCAACACGAGCAACGTCATTTTGTGCTGTACGGTGCAAATAGCAACCAGGTAATTTTTCTTCATTTAACTTAATTAATGTACCATCTTTAACAGCCTGAGCTCTTAATTCTTCAAGCTGAGCTTCACTGCCGTCAATCCATACTACATTATCAGGTTTAGTCATAGCCTTCATTTCTTCAATCCAGGCTAACACTTTTTTGTTGTTTGTCATCAATAATCCTCCTAACTATATTAACAATCAATTTAAATAATAACAAATCGTCTCACATTTAACATTATATCATAAATTTGTCAAATTTCAACACTTTTTACTATTTTTTCACAAATTTGTATAAATTGACATAAATCAAGCTGCTCTCCTCTTATATTTTCATTTCCGCAAACACTTTTAATTATTGCTTTAAGCTCATCCTTTGAGTAATTGGGATATATGCCCGAAAGTCCGTTTACAAGCGTTTTGCGTCGCTGACCAAAAGACGCTTTTACGATTTTAAACAGTTCTTTTGCATCAGAAACATATGGAGTTATATGGTTCTTCACATCAAGTCTTATAACTGCAGACGTAACCTTTGGAGGCGGCATAAAGCTTTCAGGCGGCACAACTGTTATAATCTCAGGGTCAGAGTAATAATTTACAGCAACTGTTATTGCTCCGTAATCCTTTGTGCCACTGTCTGCCACAAGACGCTCTGCAACTTCTTTTTGAATCATAACAGTTATGCTGTCAAACTTTGTTTTGCTTTCAAGAAATTTCATTATAAGCGGAGTCGTAATATAATAAGGCAAATTAGCAACAATTGCACAAGGAATACCGTTCATTTCA
>JAZNGX010000020.1:0-23935 GCA_045576675.1 Clostridia bacterium
CGCAGGTAATCCTGACGGATTACCGAGTATTTTAACGTGGCAGAAGCAAAAATTAACCACTGAAAATCGAGGTTCAGATAACTTCTGTAACCCTACCCTTGAGTGTTACGATTAAAAAAGCGTGTGGCAACCTTACGGAGCCACACGCGAAAAACGCAGTGACTCTTCCTGAAGGTTGCTACACACTTACAAGGATAATGATAATTCATTCATGCAGAGTTTGCGTTTTTACCAAAGTTGTAAACTAATCATAATTAACCTATTTTAATGTAAGTATGTAGCATAATTATTATAACATGATAAAAAACAATTACAATACTTTTTTGTAAATATATTGTTACTGCTATTGACTAATTGTAAAAAAAGTTATATAATTTTTATGTTAATGTTTTATAAAGGGAGTAGTTGAAAATGAAAAAATTATTATTGATACTTATGGCATTAGTTTTAACTGTTACAGTTGTTTATGCAGAGCCTGCAGATGCAGAAGCTGCTGAGCCTGTTGAAATCTCAGAAGAGGCTGGAGAGGCTGTTGCAGAAGAGCCAGCAGAGGATGCACCGATGCCGGTTGAAGAAGAAACAGGTGTTCAGGTTAAAATGATACTTGACGTTAATCTTGATGCATCATCAAAGTTTGTATCAAGACAGTATATGGACGATGAAATGTATGGCATATACGAGCAGATGAAGGACCAGCTTTCAGGTCAGGCAGAGCAGATGGGCTTAACTGTTGCTTTTGGTGACGAGGGCGGCAAAAAGCATATGGATTTAGTGGGCGAATCAGCAGCGGGTGACCCGATTGTGTTTAGTCCTAACGGCCCTACAGATTCAAGCTACAGATTTGCTTCTAAAAAAGGCTTTTTTGGTACACAGTATTTTGTAACTGCTAACTTCGACAGCAGAGCAGCTCTTACAGAAACACCTGTTGAAGAAGCACAGGTTATCGCTCAGCTAACAATGAACCTTCCTGTTGGAGCATCATTTAACGATGCAAATCTTGCAGAAAATGGAAACAAAACATTGGTATGGAATATCGCACAGGGCAGAATGAACAGCATAACAGTAATGTTTACAATTCCAAATATTATAAACATTGCAGTGCTTATTGGATTGCTTATCGTTCTTATCCTTGTAATTGTATTCATTGTTCTTGGTAAAAAGAAAACTCCTTTAACAGATGCAGAGCTTGTTCAGGATGCATTGAATCATATTGAAGGCGAAACAGATGATTTTGTTGACGACCCATTCGCAACAATGACTGAAGAAGAAATCAATATGGATGTTGAAGATGAACCGGTTGAAGAAACAGTAGAAGAAATAGTAGAAGAAGTTGCAGAAGAGGTAACAGAAGAAGTTACTGAAGAAACAGAAGAATAAGACAAAATTAATGCGTAGACTGTTTTACAGTCTACGCTTTTTTAATCTTATTTTTGTTTTGCAAAGTAATAACCCATACTGCGTTTTGTTATAACATATTTTGGCTCAGATGGGTCATCTTCTATTTTTTCGCGAAGTCTTCGAACGGTAACATCCACTGTTCTTAAATCTCCAAGATAATCGTAACCCCATACCTTTTCCATCAATGCTTCACGGGAATAAATTTTTTCAGGTTGCATTGCAAGGAACTTTAAAAGCTCAAACTCACGAAGTGTAAGCTCAATCAGCTTGCCATTTTTCTTGACCTCAAGACGTTCGATATTAAGTGTAAGGTCACCCTGCTTGATGCAAGTGTCTGTTTCGTCACCATCAATATATGTAAATTCACGTGTGCCACGTCTTAAATTTGCCTGAACTCTTGCAAGCAATTCTTTGATTGAAAACGGCTTTGTTATATAATCGTCTGCACCGATTGCAAGACCTAAAACCTTGTCTTCTTCTTCTTCACGGGCAGTAATCATAAGAATAGGTGTATTAATGCGTTCTCTTAAATTTCTGCAAACCGTAAAGCCGTCCATTTTGGGAAGCATTACGTCAAGCAAAATCAAGTCGGGGTCTTCCTCCAAAGCTATTTTCACTGCTGCTTCACCATCGTATGCTTCCAGAACTCTGTAACCGTTTTTCTTTAGATTAATTCTGAGAATATCAACTATAGGAGCTTCGTCATCAACAATCAAAATTGTTTTTTCCATATCGCATAATATCCTTTCAATTTATTTAGATATATAATTAAGCGGATTTTGCGGAACACCATTTAAGCGTACTTCAAAATGAAGATGCGGGCCGGTGCTTCTGCCTGTTGAACCAACTTTTGCAATAAGGTCACCTTTTTCAACTACTGCACCTTTTGAAACAAGCAGCTTGCTGCAGTGACCATAATAGGTAACATAACCGTTCTTGTGATTGATTTTAACCAGATAACCGTAACCACCTTCCCAGTCTGAATATTCAACAATACCTGCATCTGCGGCATATATATCACTGCCCTGTGATGCGGCAATGTCAATTCCCTGATGCTGTCTGTTCCATCTTGTGCCATAACGTGAGCTTAATGTGCCATAAGTTGGTCGTATAAATGAGCCTGTACCTACACCGTTTGGCTTTGTGCCGATTTTTACGACTTCGGTTACGGGTTCTTTTAGTGTTTTTTGTTCAAAAATATTTTCGCTGACCTCGTCACCGTTTAATGAAACAACATCTTTTTTTACGTATTGCAAGCCGTTCTGACCTGCTGTAACAACCTGTTTTTGTCCCTTTGGAAGTGTTTTGTCATAAATAACCTCTGTTGCACAGGCAATTTCAAACTCGCCTTCAACATGATTGGTTGTTCTTACTGATATTCCGGGAACATAGGTGTTTATGTTAAGCTCTGTGCCTACAGATAAAACCTCGGGCATATCTGGGTTTAACTGTTCTATTTCTTCAACAGACATATTGTTGTTTGTTGCAATTTCCCAAACAGTGTCGTTTTCTTTTACAACATATTTTGCAGCAATACGCTTGTTTTCTGTAAGCTCTTTTTTGATGTTGTCACCAAAACGGATAAAGGTTGTTGTAACATACTCATTTTTAACTTCGATTTTTTCAACAAATTCAGAAGCATCTGCATTGCCATAGCCTGCCTTGATGTCGTTTAATGCAGTGTCAATTTCCGCTTTGTCAAATGCAGCACATACTAATTTGTCATCAACATACACTGCGTATGCTGAGGCAACACCGTCATACAAAGACATTATGCCCTGACGAAGTGAATATTCATCAGACACGTTTTTTTCAAAGGCAATACAAGGCATAAATGAAACCTTTTTTTCTTCACCAACTGTTGTGTAGCCGTTGCCAAGTGTGGCTTTTAATTCATTGTGAACGCTTGTATATAACGCTTTGAAATAATCTCTGCTGTCAACTATTCCGACGGACTGACCGTCAACCATTGCAGTGTTTGCAACAGTTAAGTCAAGTGATAAAAACGAGCCGTAAATTACAAAACACATTACTGCAGCTGCAGTTGCATATAAAGCACCGTTTTTTATACGGTTAAAAATCTGTATGGCACTGCTTACAGGCTTTATTGTTGTAATATCTGACTTTTTATTGAATATTATTTTAATTTTTTCTTTTAAATCTGTTTTGTCTGCACACGGACGTTTAACACATAACCTTGGTTCAGAGGTTTTGTTGCCTTTTATTACAACAAGCTTCTTTTTGAACATAAGCTTATTCCCCTCACAATTTAAACGTCCTGTACGTAGATTGTAATGCAAAAAAATCAACCTCCATAATAAGACGTATTCATTTTAACATATATATGCTATTTAATCAAGGGTTTTGTAACAATTCTGTAAAAATTCACAATTTTTTAACTAATTGTTCAGACTAAAATACATTTTCAAAGGTGAGCCGTTCACTGTTGTAAAATCTGTCAAAAAGCTCGTTTGCTTCTATTGCTCCCATTATAGAACCTTCCTGCTCCTTGTCCTTCAAATGCTGCTCTAGCTTTAAAAGCTCATTTTGTATGTTGAAAATTTCCTGATGGTTTGCTATCGCGGCAAGTAAGAACTGTGATTTTTCAAGCCGTTTTAAGCTTTGGTTGATATGAGCTTTAGCAGTGGCATAATCGTCGTTTTCAACATAAGCACGTATCTTTTCCATATCTGATATCATTTCCTTTGAAAAGCCTGATGCAACATAATAGCACGATATGCATATGCCGATTGTTAAACTGAAAACCACTATCGCTGTTATTAAAGCCCTCATTTGTTTTTCTCCTTGTTAAAAAGCTTTTTTGCATCTCCAACTGTTAACGGACGGTTTTTTTCTTTTAAAATAACGCTCAACTGACCGTTTGTTTCAAGCACCGCACGTTTTACCTCATCTATATCATCGCAGCCTTGCTGACGAAGCTCTTCCAAAAGGTCGGTGCGTGAAAAACGCAGCTCCTTCATATGTTTTAAATTTACCTTGCCGTCATTTACAATGTCTGTAGGCTCGCCGCACAACAGCTTTCTGAACTTTTTTGATTTCAGTGATGCAAAAGATAAAAATACTTCCAATGCAATAAGTGTAAGAATTGGTATAATGCCGGACAAAAGCGGTGCATCAGTGCTTTGCATAGGTATAGATGCAAGGTCTGAAATCATAATTGCAATAACAAGCTCGTTTGGCTGCAGCTCACCAATTGTCCTTTTGCCCATAATTCTCATGCTTGATACAACAAGCAGATAAAGTATGATTGTACGGATGAAAGTGATAATCATGTATAACACTCCTTTGGGTTAATATTGGCATTTAAGGTGATTTTTATACTGAAATTACGAAGAAATGAGCCTATAAACCATTGACAATATGGGGTTTTAGTGATAAGATATTGTTGTAATTTTATAGGCATATATATAAGTCGGTAAAAAATTTTATAGGAGGAATAAAAATGAAAGCAAAAAGAATATTGGCAATGCTGCTAATCTGCTTTGTTGCAATGACTAATTTGGCTTTTGCTGATGTCACTGACAGTGTTACAATTTCAAGCCTTACAGAGCTTGCGGCATTTCGTGATGCTGTTAACGGTGGCGACGCTTACGAAGGCAAAACAGTTACTCTTACAACAAGCATTGATTTAAGCAGTGTAACAAACTGGGAACCGATAGGAACAGGTACTCGTTCGGGCAGCGGTTATACCGGCAATGCATTTAAGGGTGTTTTTGACGGTGGTAACTTTGCTATTAGTAATCTGACAGTTTCAGGAGGCACATATGACACTGTTGGTTTATTTGGTGTTTTAGATGGCGGTACAATAAAAAATCTTAAGCTTGAAAATGCAAGTATTAACGTTACTACAAAAAATGCAGGTTCGGCTGTTGGTTTAATGGTTAACGGTGCTACAGTAGAAAACATCACAGCTTCAGGTTCTGTTGCTGCAGCAGACGGTGCCGGCGGTGTAGTAGGACGTATGACTATAAACGGCACTATTTCAAACTGTGTAAATAATGCAAATGTAAGCGGTGCAGCTGCCGGCGGTATTGTCGGAAAGGCTTATTACACAGGTACAGGCGTTGAAATGAATATAAGCAATTGTACCAATAGCGGAACAATAACCAGCACGGCTGCAGGTTGTGCCGGCGGTATTGCAGGTTTTTCAGCAGCCAATGTTTCCGGATGTACCAATAGCGGAACAATAACCAGTACTGATGCAGGCACAGTTGGCATATCCCTTGGCGGTATTGTTGGCTGGCAGCAGATGTATGGTGAAATCAGCAACAATACCAACAATGGTCTTGTTACATCAGAATACTATGTAGCAACTGCGGGTGGTATTGTCGGCTGGGCAAATTATCAGTATAAGACAGACGGTACGGCAGCTGAATATCCCGTTTATGAAGTGATTTCTGTAAAAGGAAATACTAACACAGCTTCAATTATTGCAGCACAGAGTTCACTTGGTTCAGGTGGTATCGTTGGCGGAGTATATAATGCTGCTGTTATTACAAATAATGTAAACCTTGCTGAAAAAATCAGCGGATATGCTTTTGCAAGCGGTATACTTGGTAACTATCAGGCACAGGACTCTAATGGTTATCATGATGCAAAAGTTCTAACTGTTGAGAATAACATAACAACTACAGTATCGGCAAACATAACAGCTAATTGCGTGAATGATGTTTGCTACGATAATGTTAACGTCGGTGCTGATTATGCAACATCAAACTTTAACACAGGTGCAAAAATCGGTAATACTATATATGGAACCTTTGCGGAAGCAATGGCTGCTGCAAGCGCAATGACAGGTGATGTAACAGTTGAGCTTTACGATAAGGTGACATTGAACAGCAACCTTTCAGGAAGCTATTCATCAATCACATTTGTCGGCAAGACTGACACTGCAGAAATATACCTTGACGTTCAGGGATATATCACAGCAACCGGCAAGAATGTAGCCTTCACAGATTTAACACTCAGCAAAGCAGCAGGTGGATTTATAACCAACGCCGGCTTTATGAATGTTGCATTTGGTGTATATGATGTTCCCTCTGTTACATATACAAACTGTTATTTTGCAAACGGTGCGTATGCGTCAAGCGGCACCAACACCTTTACAAATTGTACATTTATGCGTTCACATGATAAGTATGGCTTGTGGGCATACGGAGACGCAGATATAGTTGTTGATGGCTGTACATTTGCTGATTATCGTGGTGTCAAGATGTATGCTGAAGATGCGGCAAAGACAACAAACCTTACAGTTAAAAATACTGATTTCTCAGCATTAGACGGTAAGCCAGCAATCGTGCTTACATACGGTGAAAGTGTAGTTCTTGAAGGCAACACTTACTCATCTACAGGTGTATTTGAGCTTGACCTTGACGGTGCTCCGAACGGAACATCTGTTACAAGCGATGTTACTCCTACATGTATAAATGATAATGGTGTATGTGGTGTGCTTGTAGACGGCAAGATTTACACAACTGTTGCACAAGCAGCAGAGGTTGCTACAGCTGAAAGCACTGTAACACTTCTTCACGATTCAACCGAAACAGTTGAATTCGTCGAAGGTGTAACACTTGATAAGAACGGCTACACAGCTGAAAATGTAACTGTTGCAACACCTCCGGTAGTTGTAAAAATCGGCGATGATACATATACTGATTTTATTGAGGCACTTAATGCAGCAGAAGCAAGTGACGCAGATGAAATAACGGTTGAGCTTCTTTGTGACATTAATCTTACCGGCTCACCACTTTCTGCTTATTACAAAAAATACCACTTTATTACAAATGTTGAAGGTGGCGTAACTGTAACCTTTGATCATGATAATTGGGTAGATTTTGCAAATGGTTCTATTGGTGAAAATGTAACATTTAAGGCAAGTTACTTCTTGCTCAATGGCAGAAGCCTTGTTGTTAAAGGTAATATAGATACAGGCTATCTGTACACATGTTGGGGTGCAACTACTACAATTGAAGAAACTGCTGTTGTGAATGTAAGAACCGGCGATGCTACTGTTCAGGTTAAAGGCGGTAATACTGTTATGACAGTTAAAGGAACTCTTAATTGCGGAGTTATAAATGTTTGGAACAGTACAGCTAAATTAATTGTCAGCGGCGAAAATGCTAAGGTTAATACATACTGGTTTGATTGTTGGGACGGAACACCTTCTGCTCTTATCGAAAACGGAGCAACAATGGTTGTTGACCACGTTGATGGCTTGACTGAAACTATGAGTGCAAGCCGCGGCGGTTCGATTACAGTTAACAATGCTAATCTAAAGGTTGACTCTTTGCTGTTGGGACATGACGGAACAGCTGGTGTTATAACTGTAACAGGCGATTCTACATTTGAAGGAACAATCAAGTTGACCACTGCAACTTCAACAGTTACAGGTCCTGCAGGTTTAAATGTTATAACAACTGTAGAAGGTTATGAAATTGTATATTCTAATGGTGCTTATGGTGCTGCAGTTCCACAACCTACAGGTACATTAACTAATGTATATACTTCAGAAACAGGATACTGGGGCGAATGCGGTGGTAACGCAAGCGAAAGCTTTGAGTTTAAGTTCTACAATGATGATACATATATGGGTTACACATCATTGAACAATATCGGCGGCATAATAGACGGCGATGTATATGTAAGCTGGAACATTAAGCTTGATGCTGAATCAAACACAGACGAATACTGGACAATGGCTTGGGATGTAGCTCCTACAATAGCTATGCAGCCCAACAGAGTTGAACAGTGGGTTGACGGCGTAAAGGTTGCTGAGTGTGCAGTAGAGCCTAACTGGTCAGACAGTATATTCCCTGTAGTTGCAGCGATAACTGATGATAGCGGCAAAATCTTAAGCTATATAAACAACAGAGAAAATGCTACTTTGGCAAACGCTTTTGCTAATGGTGGTAACATAGTGCTTTTAAAAGATGTTACTTTAGAAAATACATTATACGTAAATGTTGGTAAAAAGGTTGTTTTAGACCTTAATGGTAAAACTATAGGTATAGATACTGATGTTTGGGTATATGGAGCTGCAAACAGTGGAACAGCACCTATTACAGTTTGCTACGGTGGCGATTTAACTATCGAGGATAGTTCTGAAAATAAGTCCGGTTTGATTAATGGTAATTATGGCACTGGACTCTATGTTTACGATACATACGCAGCAGTTATGATGACCGCTAAAGGCGATGATGCTACAAACGGAACAGCGAAATTAACCGTAAACAGCGGTACATTAAAAGGCTTCTTTGCTGCAGTTGCTGGTAACAAGGACCGTGATAATACTGAGATTGTCATAAACGGTGGAAAGCTTACTGTTGATATTAGTGATAGTTATTCAACCACAGGTATTGAGCACCCTATGAATGGTAAGCTGACTATCAACGGCGGAATTATAGAGGGTATGGATGGCATATCATTCAGAAGCGGTCAGTTGCTTATTACGGACGGAACTATAATTGGTAACGCTCCGGCAACTACTTTTGATGAAGATGAATATTGGGATAATGACTTTGCAGCTTGCACAGGTCATGCTTTGCAGATTGTCAGCAGAGCAAGCTCTAATGCTGCAAATGAAACCCCTTCTGTAGAAATTAGAGGCGGAAAATTCACGGCGGAAAATACAACAGCAATTGGCTCTTATGCAGCAGATGATGATATTCAGATTACAGGCTTTATTTCGGGCGGTACATTCTCAAGCGATGTAACTGCATTCCTTGCTGACGGTTATGAAATCAAAGACAACGGCGACGGCACATACGGAGTAATAGAAGCCGAAGCAGAAGAAAAGATTGATTCATTAAATGCAGTAGTCAAGGATATGCTTATTACATATGATACTGAAACAGGTACTGAAGAGTTGTACCAGATAGTGCTTTTAAGCGGTATAGACAGTCTGAATTATTCAAAGGTAGGCTTTGAAATCACTGTTGGAGATGTAAATAAAGTGTTTGAAACAAACAAGGTATTTACAGGAGTAAAAGTAACAGACAGAACTGGTACAACAACTGAAGCAGGACCAAAGGCTTTTGGCGAAAATATGAATTATATCTTTGGTGAAGCGTTCAATTTTGATAAGGCTGACGGAGATAAATCACTTACATTTAAACCGTTTGCAGTTAAGTTGGACGGAACAACAATATACGGTGAAGCAACAACTGTTGACAAGATTTACGAAGAAGTTAGCAGCGAAGTAACTGAATAAAGGAGGGGTTATGATGAAAAATTATGTAAAGCCCGAAATGAAAATCACAGAGCTAAGTGTAGCAGATGTAATACAGACATCAAATACAACATTACAGGTATCGGATGAAACAGTAATGAGCTTAGGCGGAAACAACAGCGGAATTAAGTTTTTCTCAAACTAATAACGTAATTTAACAACAGCCCACGGATTGGCGAAAGTCAGTCCGTGGGCTGTTATTTTTTTATGCTCCAATTTACGACTAATTTTTCAGAATAAGTATTATATAATTACATATACTATTATTTGAACGGAGAGTGAGCAGTGTGAAAATTGATTGTATCGGCGACACCGTTATAATACGCCCATCGGGTGAGCTTGACCATCATTATGCGGCTGAGATAAGAGACAGGGCTGACAGTATCATACATAAGGGCGGTGTGCGTAAGGTTATATTTGATTTTACAGATATAGGATTTATGGACAGCTCGGGAATAGGCGTAATTATGGGGCGTTACAGGCTGATGGAGGCTGTGGGCGGTACCGTATGTGCGTTCGGAGCAAGCAAAAGAGTGGCAAATCTTATAGAAATGTCAGGTCTTAAAAGGCTTATAAAGGTTTATAAAAACGAGCAGCAGGCAATGGAGGTGTGATTGGTAAAATGACTTACATAAATGAAATGAAGATACAGTTTTTAAACAAATCCGTAAACGAGGGGCTTGCAAGGGTGGCAGTTGCATCATTTTGTGCACAGCTTGATTTGACGGTAGAGGTTATTGCAGATATAAAAACAGCGGTGTCAGAGGCGGTAACAAATGCAATAGTTCACGGCTATGAGAATATGTGTGGCTTTGTAACAGTTTGTTGTGCATATACAATGACAGAGGTAGAAATAACTGTTTCGGATTACGGAAGAGGAATAGAGGATATTGAACAGGCACGCAGACCGCTTTATACCTCCTGTGCAGACAAGGAGCGTTCCGGTATGGGATTTACCGTTATGGAAACCTTTATGGATTTTGTTGATGTGAAATCCAGCGTAGGAATGGGAACAACAGTGATTATGCGAAAGAAAATATAGGAGTGAGCATAATGCAGCCTGATATATTTTTAGCATTGGATAAGGCAAAGCAAGGCGATATGAAATATCGCTCATATCTGGTTGAAAGCAATTCCGGTCTTGTGTGGAGCATAGTGAAAAGATTTTTAAACAGAGGTCACGAGGCAGAGGATTTGTTTCAGGTTGGGTGCATAGGTCTTATAAAGGCGATTGACAAATTTGATTTGTCTTACAATGTTCAGTTTTCAACCTACGCTGTCCCTATGATAACGGGTGAGATAAAGCGATTTATAAGAGATGACGGCATAATAAAAGTAAGCAGAAGTATAAAGGAACTTGGAATAAAAGCCCGAAGCATAAGGGAGACGCTGTACAAATCCCTCGGCAGAGAGCCGACAGTTGCTGAAATAGCCGATATGGCGGGAGCAACTATTGAAGATATTGTTATAGCAATGGATGCATACACTGCACCGGAATCCTTAAATGCAGAAAGTGATAATGACAGACCTCTTGAAGAAAGAATCTGCAGTAACAAAAATAATGAGGATGAAATTCTTGACAATATTTCTTTGAAGTCTGCATTAAGTGCGTTGCCACCGCGGGAAAGGCAGATAATCGTTATGCGTTATTTTATGGATAAAACGCAGTCTGAAACAGCAAAAAAGCTTGGGATTTCGCAGGTGCAGGTTTCAAGAATAGAAAAAAAGGTATTAATAAAGATGCGTGAGAAGCTTTCTTAAAAAATAACTGTGACAAGGTTTTGTCACAGTTATTTTTCATATTTTATAACAAAAAAATTAATAATAATAACAAAACTCTTTTATTTATAAAAATTATGTGGTAAAATGTAATTTGGTAAAGCTTTCATAAATGAAAGGAATGAATTTTATATGAATAATTATGGGTTTGTGAGAATTGCATCTGCTGTGCCTGAAGTACGTGTGGCTGATGTTAATTTTAACTGCAATGAAATAATAAAAGCAATAAAAGCGGCAGATGAAAAAAATGCTTATGCCGTTGTGTTTCCTGAGCTTTGTATTACGGGCTACAGCTGTCAGGATTTGTTTCTTACAAGTACGCTTTTAAATGCGGCGGAAGCAGGACTTAAAAACATTCTTTCCGGCACGGCTGATTCAGGCATTGTTGCAATACTTGGAATGCCTGTTTCTGACGGAGTTCATTTATATAATTGTGCGGTTGTTGTACAGAACGGAAAGGTTTTGGGCGTTGTTCCAAAGCTGTTTTTGCCAAACTACAGTGAATTCTACGAAAAGCGTTGGTTTACTGCGGCAAATGACAGGCTTAATGACACAATAACTGTTGCAGGCTTTGAAGTGCCTTTTACAACGGACGTTATTTTTAAAACGCCTGATTTTAACTTTGCGATAGAACTGTGCGAGGATATGTGGGCTGCACAATCTCCTGCTGCACGGCACACAGTTAACGGTGCAGATGTTATATTTAACTGCTCTGCTATAAACGATGTTATAGGTAAGGACAGATATCGTGAGCTGCTTGTTAAAACTGCATCGTTTAAAGGGCATTGTGTTTATGCACTTTCTTCAAGCGGCTATGGTGAGTCTACAACAGACACATTGTATTGCGGTCATTGTATAATTGCGGAAAACGGAAGCCTTATTACAAACAAAGCTCCTGAAGGCTTTGAAACTGAAGTGTATTATGCCGATGTTGATATTGAAAGGATACGAAGTGACAGACGAAAGATGACGTCGTTTGTTGATGCTGATTACACGCCTTATGAATATGTTAAGTGTGATGAAAGAATGTGCGAAATCAAAGGTCTTGAAAGGAACATCAGCAAGCTGCCGTTTGTACCGACAAATCCTGCAAGCAAGGCACAGCGAATGGAGCAGATTTTTATGATTCAGGCTCGTTCACTTGCCAAAAGATTAAAGCACATTGGCTGCAAAAATCCTGTAATTGGTATTTCAGGCGGTCTTGATTCTACTCTTGCACTTTTGGTTGTTGCAAAAGCAATGGATATTTTAAAGCTTGAAAGAAAAAATATTATAGCAATAACTATGCCGGGTTTTGGAACAACGGGCAGAACCTATAACAACTCTGTAAAATTAATCGAAAACATTGGTGCCACATTTAAGGAGATAAGCATTAAAGCGGCGTGTGTTCAGCATTTTAAGGATATTGGCCACGATGAAAACAAGCTTGATGTAACGTATGAAAATTCTCAGGCGCGTGAACGCACACAGATTCTTATGGATGTTGCAAACCAGGTCAACGGACTTGTTGTCGGCACAGGTGATTTGTCAGAAATGGCATTGGGCTGGGCAACCTATGGAGGTGACCATATTTCGATGTATTGCGTAAACGGTGGCGTGCCAAAAACACTTGTGCGTTATATATTAGAGTGGATAAGCACAACATACACCGGAGAAATCAAAGATGTGTTGTCAGATATTCTGGACACGCCTATTTCGCCAGAATTGCTGCCTGCTGATGACAAAGGCAATATAGCGCAGAAAACAGAAGATATTATTGGTAATTACAATATTCACGACTTTATATTGTACTACTTTTTGCGTTTTGGGTTTACTCCCGAAAAAATACTTTATCTTGCAACAATTGCTTTTGTAGGAGAGTTTTCGGAGGAACAGCTTAAAAAATGCATAGAAGTATTTTTTAAGAGATTTTTCAATAATCAGTTTAAACGTTCGTGCGTTCCTGACGGCCCTAAGGTTGGCTCTGTAACACTTTCGCCAAGAACTGATTTTAAAATGTCATCAGATTCTTGTTTTGATTTATGGGTTTAAAGGGTGGATTTTAAGTGAAATATTTTATTCAGTTTGCAATAATAAGCCTGATATGCTTGTGTGGGCAGGCAGTTTCTATGCTGCTGCCGTTTCCGTTTCCGGCAAGTGTTGCGGGCATGATAATTCTTTTTGTGTTGCTTATGACAAAGGTTATAAAGCCGGATAACATAAAGGAAACCGCATTGTGGTTAAAGGATAATATGGCACTGTATTTTATGCCGGTGTTTGTTACTATAATCGAAAGCTGGGATGTGCTTAAAAACGTGTTTTTTCAAGTGTTTTTTATATGCATTCTAACAACTCTTACTACTTTTACAGTTACTGCTTACACAGTTAAAGCTGTTACAAAAATACAAAACAAAATCAGGGGGAGCGAAAATTGAACGAATTAATTTCTTCAGTGTATTTTGGCATTTTTGTGTCAATTGCTGTGTATCAAATTGGTGTTATTATAAACAAAAGATTTGATAAGCCGTATACAAATCCGCTTTTTCTTGGGGGCTTAATTATAATAGCTATAATTAATATTTTTAAAATTCCCACAGAAAGCTTTTCAAAGGGCGGCGATATTCTGGAAATGCTTATAACGCCTGCAACGGTTTGTCTTGCATTATCAATTTACAACAACTTTGAAGTTGTAAAGAAAAACCTGTTGGCAATAATAGCAGGAACATTTTTTGGTTCTCTTTCATCGGTACTGCTTGTGACACTTTTGTGCAGGCTGTTTTCACTTGATGAAAGTGTTGCAGCTTCGTTGTTCCCTAAGTCTGTTACAACGCCCATTGCACTTGAACTCAGCAGACAGAATGGTGGTATAGACGGAATTGCAACCATTGCAGTTATGATTACCGGGATTTTTGGTGCAATGATTGCACCTGTTATGATAAAGCTGTTGAAAACAAAGCCTGTGCAGTCGGGCTTGTCCATTGGTACGGCAAGCCATGCTGCAGGAACAACCAAGGCAATAAAAATAGGCGATGTTGAAGGAGCGTTAAGCGGAATTGCTATTGGCTTTTCAGGTTTGTTTACCGTAATATGGGCAATATTTTTGTAAAATTTTTCAAAAAAGGTGTACAACTTAAAAATAATGTGATATACTCAAATTGGTATGTTATAAATTTATGGAGGATAAAAAATGGCTGAATTAAGATACAATCCCCTTACAAATGATTGGGTTATGATTGCTTCACACAGACAGGGCAGACCACAGATGCCAAAAGACTGGTGTCCGTTCTGTCCGGGCTCAGGTAAGGTTCCTGAGCATTTTGATGTATATAAATATGATAACGATTTCCCGGCACTTTCACAAACACCGCCGGTGCCTGATGATGTTAAAACAGGCTTTTACAAAACGGCTCCGTCTTATGGCAAGTGTGAGGTTGTTTTGTATTCACCAGAGCATACAGTGACCTTGCCTGAGCTTCCGCTTGACCACGTTGTTAAGCTTGTTAATCTGTGGGAGGAGCGTTATGTTGCTCTTAAAGCAGATGAGAAAATTAAGTTTATTTTCATCTTTGAAAACAGAGGTGAGGTTGTTGGCGTAACAATGCCGCATCCGCACGGTCAGATTTACGGATATCCGTTTATCCCTAAAAAGATTGACCTTGAGATGGAAAACAGCAAAAAATATATGGCAGAAACAGGAAATTGTATGTTCTGCGATATGTTAAAGGATGAAATGGAATCAGGTGACAGAGTTGTAATAGAGAATGAGGACTTTGTTGCATTTTTGCCTTTCTTTACAGAGTATCCTTATGGAATGTACATTATGTCTAAAAAACACAAGCAGTCAATTGACCAGTTTGATGAAAGCGAAAAGCGTAATCTTGCAAAAATCATTCGCGAAACTGCAGGTACACTTGACAGCTTGTTTGATTATACATTCCCTTATATGATGTGTATGCAGAATGCACCTGTAAATTCAGGGGATGTAAGCAACTTCCATTTTCAGATTCAGTTCTTCCCGCCAATGAGGTCGGCAGACAAGGTTAAATTCAATGCATCAAGTGAAACAGGTGCATGGGCACATTGTAATCCAACTTGCCCTGAAGAAAAGGCAGAGGAGCTTCGTGCAGCATACAAAAAATTTCTTGAAAAAGATATGAAATGAGGTTAAATACAATGGAAATTAATGAAATCAAAAAGCAGTTTATTGATATATATGGCGGCAGTGAGGACGATTTGAGAGTTTTTGCTTCTCCCGGACGTGTTAACCTTATTGGTGAGCATACAGATTATAACGGCGGATTTGTATTTCCTGCTGCTCTTACAATGAAAACAACAATCGTTGTAAGAAAAAGAAACGACAATGTTGTAAATATGGCAGCAACCGATATTCCTGACCGTGTAAGCATCAATCTTGATGATATAAATGCATACAAGGATTTGTGGTGGGGTAACTATCAGGCAGGTATCATTGCAGAAATGCAAAAGGATGGTTATACAATTCAGGGCTGTGATATGCTTTATGATGATACCACACCTCACGGCGGCGGTCTTTCATCCTCTGCAGCAATTGAGGTTGCAACAGCATTGGTGTTTGCAACATTTTCAAATGAAGCAAAGGGCATTGATGCTCCCGTTGATATGATAGAAATGGCAAAAATCAGCCAACGTGCAGAGCACAACTATGTTGGAGTAAACTGCGGAATTATGGATCAGTTTGCATCAGCTATGGGTAAGGCTGACCATGTTATATTCTTAAATTGCAAGGATTTGTCTTATGATTTGGTGCCGATTAAAATGGAAGGCTATAAAATCGTTGTTTCAAACACAAATAAAAAACGCAGCCTTGCAGATTCAAAATATAATGAAAGACGTTCAGAGTGTGAGCAGGGTCTTGAAATTTTAAAGACAGCTATGCCTGATAAAACATGCCTTGGCGATATTTCGGTTGAGGAATTTGAACAACACAAAAATCTTATTACAAATGAGGTTGTAAGAAATCGCGTTCAGCACGTAATTTATGAGGATGACAGAGTTTTAAAAAGCATTGAGGCATTAAAGAATAATGATATTAAAGCCTTTGGTGAATATATGATTGGCTCACACAATTCACTTCGTGATTTGTATGAGGTAACAGGTGTTGAGCTTGACACACTGGTTGAAGAAGCACTTAAAATTGATGGTGTAATCGGCTCGAGAATGACAGGTGCAGGCTTTGGTGGGTGCACAGTAAGCATCATAAGAGATGATGCAGTGGAAAAATACACTGAAATCTGCAAAAAGAATTATGAAGCAAAGATTGGTTATGCACCATCATTCTATATTACTTCAATCGGTAATGGCGGACAGGAAATAAAGAACACGTGAGTCGAACAACGTATGGTTTTAAAATTCCTTACGAGAATGACAAATTAAAAGTGTGCAAATTTTTAAGTTTAAGGCATACGGGGTTTAAATAAGAGGTGTAGCATTTGATATCAAAAGTAAAATCATGTGGTTTAGCCGGAATTGACGGCTTTATAATAGATGTTGAGGTGGACTTGTCATCAGGTCTGCCTGCTTTTGATATTGTTGGATTGCCTGATACCGGTGTTAAAGAAAGCCGTGAAAGGGTAAAATCCGCAATAAAAAACTGCGGGTATGATATGCCTGTTAAAAGAATTATAGTTAATCTTGCACCAGCCGATATTAAAAAGGAAGGCTCTGTTTACGATTTGCCCATAGCGGTTGCCTTGCTTGTTTTGTCAGGTCAGTGTAAGTGTGATAATATCGAGGATTATATGTTTTGTGGTGAGCTGTCGCTAGACGGAGCAATCCGCCGAATAAACGGTGCTTTGCCTATGACAGTAACTGCAAGGGAAAACGGAATAAAAAACATAGTTTTGCCAAGTGTTAATGCAAAAGAGGCGGCTGTGGTTGATGGAATAAATGTTATTGCGGCAGATGATTTGTATTCTGTTATAAAGCATTTAAACGGAACAGAACCGATTTTACCTGTTACTGTTGACCTTGATGAGCTATTTGGTCAGCAGGAAAGCTTTGATTTTGATTTTGCTGATGTTAAAGGACAGGAAAGCGTTAAGCGTGCTGTTGAGGTTGCTGTTGCCGGGGGGCATAATATTATTATGATTGGAAGCCCGGGAAGCGGCAAATCTATGATTGCAAAAAGAATACCAGGAATACTTCCAAACCTTACATTTGAAGAGGCACTTGAAACTACAAAGATTCACTCTATTGCAGGAGTTTTGCCTGATAATGTTTCAATTATGGTAAAGCGTCCATACAGAAGTCCGCATCACAGTGTTTCGTCCGTGGGGCTTGTTGGTGGAGGTGCTATACCAAAGCCGGGTGAGATTTCACTTGCACACAACGGCGTTTTGTTTTTAGATGAATTGCCGGAGTTTTCACGGCAGACGCTTGAGGTAATGCGTCAGCCGCTTGAAGACGGAAATGTTACTGTTTCCAGAATAAATGCAACGTATACATACCCTGCAAATGTTTTGTTTGTGGCATCAATGAACCCTTGCAAATGTGGGTATTACGGCGATTTGAAGCATAACTGCACTTGCTCGCCAAACGATATTTCAAGGTATGTAGGAAAAATCAGCGGCCCACTTTTAGACAGAATAGATATCCATATTGAAGTTCCTGCCGTGGAGTACGATTCGTTAAAATCCGAGCGGCCGTCTGAAAGCAGTGCCGAGATAAAAAAACGTATCAATGCGGCACGAGCTGTTCAGCTTGAAAGGTTTAAAAATGACGGCATTTACAGTAATTCGCAAATGACAACTGCAATGCTTAAAAAATATTGCAAATTAAGCAATGATGCTGAAGATATGTTAAGAATAGCATTTGACAGTCTTGGTCTTTCTGCCCGTGCATATGACAGAATTTTAAAGGTTGCACGAACTGTTGCTGACCTTGACGGTGCAAACAATATAGAAATGAATCATATTGCCGAGGCGATACAATATCGCAGTCTTGACAGAAAATATTGGATGCAATAAGGAGAATATATGTTAAACATAGTATTAGTTGAACCGGAAATTCCGCAGAACACCGGTAATATAGCAAGAACCTGTGCGGCAACAGGTGCAAGCCTGCATCTTGTAAGACCTTTGGGTTTTGAAATAGATGACAGAAAGCTTAAAAGAGCAGGTCTTGATTACTGGCATCTGCTTAATATAACTTATTATGACAGTCTTGAACAGTTTCTTGAGCTTAAAAAAGGCTGCCCAATGTATTATTATACAACAAAAGCACCGAGAAATCATACTGAGGTTGCGTATCCTGATGATGCATACCTGCTTTTCGGCAAGGAAACAAAGGGCTTGCCCGAGTGGTTGCTTAAGGAAAACTACGAGGATTGTGTACGCATACCTATGATTTCGGAGTCAAGAAGCTTAAATCTTTCAAATGCGGTGGCTGTTGCTGCATATGAGTTTTTAAGACAACACGGATTTGGTGATTTGGAACAGGAGGGTCATTTACATGGCACGTATTAAATTGATAACTGATAGTGGTTCGGATATTCCGAAGGCTTTGAGAGAAAAATATGATATTACAGTTTTGCCAATATGCGTTATTATAAATGGCGAGGTGTTTTATGACAGCTATACAATTGATTCAAGAGATTATTTTTCTAAATTGAAAGGAATGGAAGAGATTCCAACAACCTCTATGGTCCCTCTTGAAATGGTGCAGGAGGAGTTTGAGAAAAATCTGGATAAATATGACCATCAGATTTTTGTGACACTTTCATCTAAAGCAAGCGGCGGAAATCAGGCTGCACATATGCTTAAAAATCAGATTGAAGAGGAAACGGGCAAACCATCTAATATTACTATTTTAGACAGTCGTTCCTTTTCAATGTTATATGGTGACGTTGTACTGAATATGGCAAAAATGGCACAAAACGATGCGTCGTATGATGAGATAATCAGTTACTTTGAAGAGCAAATGCCAAAGCGAAATGCATATTTTATGGTGGATGACTTAATGCATCTTCAAAAGGGTGGAAGAATTAAACCGGGTATTGCTGTTATTGGCAGCCTGCTTGGTATTAAGCCTGTGCTTACAATAAATGATGGTCTTGTTGACCTGTACAAAAAAGAACGCGGTAAGGTTAAGGCACTGGATGCGATTGTGAATTATTCAATCAGCCGCATATCAGACCCGTCTAAGTGTGATATATGGATAGCGAATGGTTATGCTGATGAGGATTGCAAAAAAGTTACTGAAATGCTTTTAAGCAAAATTACTCCAAGAAGCATAAATGAATATGATTTAGGCTGTGTTATAGGAACACACACCGGTCCCGGAGTTGTGGGAATATTATTTACTGAGTAAGGTGGAATTGTTTTGAAGATATTAATGGTTTTAAACGGTCTTGAAATAGGTGGTGCAGAAACTCACGTTGTAGAGCTTTCATTGCTGCTTAAATCACGCGGTTATGATGTTGAGGTAGCGTCAAGCGGAGGCGTTTATGAGGAGGAGCTTGAAAAGAATGGCATTGTTCACCACAATTGTCCGCTTAACAGCCCGAAGCTTGGTTATATGAAAAAATCATACAAGCGTTTAAAACAAATTATAAAAAAAGGCAAGTATGACCTTGTGCATGCTCATGCAAGAATACCTGGATTTTTGTGCGGAATTTTGCAGAAAAAGCTTAATTTCAGACTTATAACAACTGCACACTGGGTGTTCCGCACAGGTCCGCTTTTAAACAGACTTACCAACTGGGGTGAATTTTCTGTTGCGGTAAGTGATGATATTAAAAAATATCTTATTGACAATTACGAAATGCCAGCAAACAACATTTCGGTAACAGTTAACGGCATAAATATGGAAAAGTTCTCGCCGTCAGTTGTTGCTGAAGAAATATATGAAGAATTTTCACTTGACAGTCAGGCAAAAACTATTGTGTATATCAGTCGTATGGATACTGACCGAAGCCTTGCTGCACATCATCTTATAGCTGTTGCAGATAAGCTTGATGAAGCTTATCCGGGATTGCAGATTGTGATAGTGGGTGGCGGTAACGACTATGATAACATATTGCATAAGGCAAATGCCAAGAATGAAGAAGTCGGCAGAAGAATGATTGTTACCACAGGAGCAAGAACAGATATCTTCAAATTTGTATCAATTGCCGATTTGTTTGTCGGCGTGTCACGTGCTGCACTGGAGGCAATGTCGGCAGCAAAGCCTGTTATTATCGCAGGTAACGAGGGTTATATCGGTGCATTCCACGCAGGCGTGCTTGACGAGGCGATTGCAACAAACTTCTGTTGCAGAGGCTGTGAGCCGTGTTCACCTGAAAAATTGCTTGAAGATATCAATGCAATTTTTGAAATTCCAGCTGAACAGATTGTTCATATGCAAAAATATAACCGCAAGGTTATTGCAGAAAATTATTCTATTGATAAAATGACTGATGATTATGAGGAAGCATACAAAAAGCTGCTTTCCATTGACCCTTTTAAAAATAATGATATTATAATATCAGGCTATTATGGTTACAGAAACATTGGTGATGATTCGCTTTTGCAGGCAATCATTGCAAATTTAAGAGATATTGACCCGAATGTGAGAATTACTGCTCTTTCAAAAACGCCTAAAGAAACGGCAGAAAAGTATAATATAAAAAGTATAAACAGATTTGATTTTGTGAAAATAAAAAAGGCGATTTCACGCTCAAAGCTTTTGATAAGCGGTGGCGGCAGTCTTATTCAGGATGTAACAAGCACAAGGTCTTTTATGTATTATCTTAACATCATTTCGATGGCAATAAATTCGGGAATAAAAACCTTTGTTTACGCAAATGGTATAGGTCCTATTATCAATGAAAAGAACAGACTAAAGGCAAAAGAGGTATTGAATCAGGTTGATTTGATTTCTATCCGTGATGAAAATTCTCTTGGTGAGCTTGAAAATATGGGCGTTGATAATCCGAATTGTATTTTAACAGCCGACCCTGCATATTCAATTTTGCCGGCTGACGGTGAGCTTGCGCAGCTTTTGGAAGAAAACGGGCTTGAAAAGAATGAAAAGTATTTTCTTGTATCTGTTCGTGAGTGGGACAAAAATGCAGATGACATTGAAGAAGTGATGGCAAGGTTTTGCGAGTACATCAATGCAAGGTATGATTTAACACCTGTTTTTGTTCCTATGCATAAGAAATTTGACTTTGGTATATGCTCAAGAATACGCCGGAAGCTTAATTTTAAAACGGTGCTTATTAAAAAGAAAATCAGTGCATCTCAGCTTATGATACTGGCTGAAAACAGCGAATTTGTAATTGGAATGAGATTGCATCTGCTTATATATTCGCTGACAGTTGGCACACCGATAATCGGTTTGTCATACGACCCGAAGGTTGATTCAGTGTTGAAAAGCCACAATAAGAATATAAGCTTTGATGTTGAAGAGCTGGATGCCAAAAAGCTTACTCAGGCTGCAGACTTTATTGTTGAAAACAGGGCACAGATTGCAGAAAATAATCTTGCAGTATCAGAAACACTGTCTGCATTGGCTTATGAAGATGCAAAACGTGCGATTGATATGCTGTAGCTTGTACTTAAGGAGGAAAAACAATGTTTGGATTTTTTAAAAACTCAAATGCGGTTGGCATAGACTTGGGAACCGCTTCGGTTCTGGTATATGTAAAGGGCAAGGGTATTGTGCTTAAAGAACCGTCGGTTGTTTCAATAAATGCCGAAACAAAGGAATTAAAAGCAGTTGGTCAGGATGCACAGATGATGCTGGGCAGAACCCCCGAAAATATAATTGCGATAAGACCTTTGCGTGACGGCGTTATATCAGATTATGGTATGACGGAAAAAATGCTTAAATATTTTCTTGAAAAAATATGCAAAAAAAGATTGTTCCGCCCGAAGGTTGTAATTTGCGTGCCAAGCGGCGTTACAGAGGTTGAGGCAAGAGCCGTAAAGGATGCTTCAATGCAAGCCGGTGCAAGCAAGTCGTTTCTTATTGAAGAGCCTATTGCAGCTGCAATAGGTGCTGGAATTGATATATCGTTGCCTGTCGGCAGTATGGTTGTTGATGTTGGTGGCGGAACTACCGACATTGCAGTAATTTCACTTGGTGGAATAGTTGAATCCGCTTCAATAAAAATTGCAGGAGACAAGTTTGACGAGGCAATTATAAAGTATGTTAAGAAAAAGTATAATGTTCTTATTGGTGAAAGAACTGCAGAAGAGCTTAAAATAAATGTTGGTTGTGTTTTCAGCAGCTATGACGAAGGAGTTAAAGAAATGAGCATTAAGGGCAGAAGCCTTATGACCGGATTGCCTGAAACTATTACAATCACCTCAACCGAAACGAAAGAAGCTTTTGAAGAGGTGGCTGAAGCAATAGTTGAAGCTGTTAAGGGAGTAATTGAAAAAACTCCGCCCGAGCTTGTTGGTGATATAAGCACAAACGGAATAGTAATGACGGGTGGCGGCTCGCTTATAAGCGGACTGGACAAGCTTATTACGCTGCATACAGGTATTAACTGTACTGTGGCAAAGGATGCAGTGTCTTGTGTTGCAATAGGCACAGGCAAGGCGTTGGATCATATAGATGAGCTTCAGGAATTTAAAATAGAAAAATATCAGATGTAGGAGATGTGACGAATGAAAATATGGAATGAATTTAAAGATTTTGCATTTAAAGGTAACGTGCTTGATATGGCTGTCGGTGTAATTGTCGGTCAGGCATTCAGCAAAATTGTGACATCAATTGTAAGCGACCTTGTTATGCCTTTCTTTGGCTTTGTAACTTCAGGAATGAAGTTTACAGATTTAAAGCTTGTTCTTAATGCTGAAACAGAAGCAGCAATTACATACGGAAATTTTATACAAAATGTTGTTGATTTTGTTATAATTGCTTTTTCAGTATTCATTTTTGTGCGTTTAATAAATAAAACAAAGGACAAGTTTAAAAAGGAAGAGCCTGTTGTAGAAGAAGCACCAAAGGCGCCTACCGCCGAAGAGCTTTTGACGGAAATCAGAGATTTGCTTAAAAAAGACTGATTTAAACTATAGTTGCATCTATTTTCAAACTTGTAATATTATATATTGAGGTGACGAAATGGATAGAATTGAACTGATGTTATCAAAATATAAATTATGGTGTGAAAAGCTTGGTATTGCAACTGTATCTGATATTAACAGAATAATTGAATCGGGAAAAACAAATGAGCTTATAAATTTAAGTGAAATATGGCACGAGCAGAATATTTCAGAAATAGCTGAAACAATAAAGGATAATATTTCGGTTAAAAAGATAGTGCTTATAAGCGGGCCGTCTTCGTCGGGGAAAACGTCATTTGCCAGTAAGCTGCAGCTGCATCTTAAAGTGCTTGGCATTAATGCAGTTTCGGTTTCGCTTGATAATTATTATTACAATCCTTCGGATATTCCTAAGAATTCCGATGGAAAGCCTGACTTTGAGGCGTTGGAAGCACTTGATTATGAGCTGTTTAATAAGAATATGTGTGAGCTTATTTCAGGTAATACTGCTGTGCTA
>JAZNGX010000021.1:0-23868 GCA_045576675.1 Clostridia bacterium
CCGCAACCGTTGTTTGATGAAAATAACATTATAAATGCACTCCTTTAAAAAAATATGTTTTTTGGTGTTTCAATACATAATATGGCACTGTTCATAAATTTGTTACAATGGCAGTATTGAAAATTCACATTAATTATGATAAAATTCAAACAAAGGAGGGATTTTACGTGAAAATACTTGTAGTAGATGACGACGTTAATATTTGCGAATTACTAAGGCTATATCTTGTTAAAGAAGGCTGGGAGGTTCTTGTTTCGTACAACGGAATTAAGGCAATGGAGCTTTTTAAAACAGAGAATCCCGATTTTGTTCTGCTTGATATAATGCTTCCCGGCGATGACGGATTTACTATACTAAAAAACATACGCACAGTTTCTAACATTCCTGTTATTATGCTCACTGCAAAGGGCGAGGTTAATGATAAAATTGCAGGCCTTGACATTGGTGCAGACGATTATATAACAAAGCCCTTTAATCCTAAGGAGCTTATTGCACGAATCAAAGCAGTAAGCCGACGCAGTGACGATGTCACAACCGAGGGCGGCACTGTTGAGTACGAAAACTTAAAAGTGGACATATTAAATTATGAGCTAGTGGTAAACGGCAGTCAGGTTGAAGCACCGCCAAAGGAGATTGAGCTTTTATACTGCCTTGCAACCAATCCGAACAAGGTTTTCACCCGTGACCAGCTTTTAAACAAGGTGTGGGGCTTCGAATTTTACGGTGACACCAGAACAGTTGACGTTCACGTTAAGCGTATAAGAAGCAAAATTGACGGAGCCTCGGACAAATGGGAGCTAAAGACCGTTTGGGGCGTTGGCTACAAATTTGAATCGGTTGAAGGATAAGAAAAAGCTATGAAAAAGACGATTTTTGCAAAGCTTATGCGCCTAAGCCTTTCGATAGTTTTAATGACTGTTTTTATTTCGGGGACAATCCATTTTTTCCTTATTCAGAATTATCTTAACGAAGCAAAAACAGAGCAGTTAGAGCACGAAATGAACAGGCTTGAGCAAATGACAAACAGCCTTGTTGCCAATTACAGCTCAGTTACCCACGCTTTTTATCAGATGTATATTGACGATATTGCAAACAGCAACAACAGCTATATTTTTGTTGCAGACAAATCGGGAAACATACTGATAATAAGCAAAAATGCCGAGCCACTTTATCCCGAAGGTACGGTAGACACAAAGGCTTACGAGGATATTATAAACGGGCATACCAAGCGTACAAACGGCTTTATAACCAACGCTGACGGCACACGCCTTTTAGCCGTAACAAGCGGAATTAACATAAACGGCGGAACAGGCATTGTTTCAATTCTGGTAGATGTGCCGCTTATTAACAAAGAAACATATTCTATGATGTCACTGCTTCTTATTTCTGTAGGCTTATCAACACTTTTGTCACTGATACTTTCATATTTCCTTTCAATGAATATGTCAAAGCCGATAAAGAGGCTTAGCATTTCAGCAAAAGAAATTGCAAGGGGCGATTTCAGCAAACGAAGCGTTGTAAGCGGCGTTGCAGAGCTTGACGAGCTTGGCACAGCCTTTGACAAAATGGCACGCGAGCTTGACAAGCAGGAAAAATCACGAACAGATTTTCTTGCAAACGTATCGCACGATTTAAGAACGCCTATGACTACCATTTCAGGCTTTGTTCAGGGAATACTTGATGATACCATTCCGCCCGAAAAGGAAAAGGAATATTTAAAGGTTGTTTTAAGCGAAACAAACAGGCTTTCTGACCTTATTAATATGTTTCTTGATGCAAACAGATACGAGGCAGGCGAAATAAAGCTTAATTTAACCACTGTTGACGTTAACGAAATGCTGCGTACCGTTGTTTTGCAATACGAAGCACGGCTTAACGAAAAACGAATAAACGTGCATTTTGATGTAGACACACATTCTGCCCCTGTTATTGCAGACCAGCAGGCGATAAACCGCGTTATAGTTAATCTTATGGACAACGCAGTAAAATTCTGCAGTGAAAACGGAACAATTTCCGTAACCTCTATGCACAAGGGCAAAAAGGTTTACGTTAGCATTGAAAACACAGGTGACGGCATAAACAACGAGGATATTAATTATATCTGGGACAGATTTTACAAAACAGACAAATCACGTGTACGTGACAAAAAGGGCATCGGGCTTGGACTTTATATTGTTAAAAACATAATTTCTCAGCACGGTGAGCAAATTAATGTTGAAAGCCTTAACGGTGTTACAAAATTCACATTTACTTTACAAAGTAAGGCGTAATTTAACAATTTGTTAAAGAAAATTACAAATTACGCTGATATAATATAACCAAAAGGAGTGATAAATATGTTTGACGAAAACAAAAACAACGACTTTAATATTGAATATACAAATCAGGAAAGCAACAACGACGATTGCGGATACACATATACCTGGCATCCGTATGAACACGAAAAGGAAAACGTTTATACCCCCGATTTCGTAGAATACAAAATGGCAGAGCCTGTTAAGAAAAAGGTAAAAAATCCCGCACGCAGACAGGCATTTTTCAGATATGTTGCAGCAGGTGTTGCAGGAATGTTTGCAGGGGCAATAATTTTCGGCGGTGCACTTATGTATGCCGGTTACGGAAAAAACAGCCCGGGCGTTATTGAACAGAAATCAGGCGGTACTTCAGGTGCCTCAACAATATCCACTACTTATATGGATGACGGCTTAAGCGTTGTTGACGTGGTTAAAAAAGCAGGTCCTGCCGTTGTCGGCATATCAACCGTTACAACGCAGATGACATTTTTTGGTCAGACCGAAAGCTCAGGCTCAGGCTCAGGCTTTATTATCAAGGCTGACGGATACATTGTTACAAATCAGCACGTTATTGACGGAGCAAAATCAGTTAAAGTAATTTTAAGCAACGGTGAAGAGCACGAAGCTAAAATTATCGGTCAGGACGTTAAAACAGACCTTGCAGTTATCAAAATAGAAAAAACAGAGCTTCCTGTTATGGAAGTGGGCAAATCTGCAGAGCTTGAGGTTGGTGAGCTTGCAGTTGCAATCGGTAATCCCTTAGGTCTTGAATTTTCAGGCTCAGTTACTCAGGGCTGCATCAGTGCTCTTAACAGAAGTATGAACGTTCAGGGCAGACAGTACACATTGATTCAAACCGACGCTGCAATCAACCCCGGCAATTCAGGCGGCCCGCTAGTTAACAGATTTGGTCAGGTTATCGGCATCAACAGCGTTAAAATCTCGATGTCAGGTGCAGAGGGTATGGGCTTTGCTATTCCGATTGACGAGGCTATGCCCATTATAAATGAGCTTTTAACAGGCAAAGGCTATATCTCAGGCAGACCGCTTATCGGTGTAAGCACAAGAGATATTACTGAAGAAATGTCACAGTATTACAAGCTGCCTATAGGCGTTTATGTAATTGAGGTTTCACCGTTCAGTGCCGCAGAAAAAGCAGGCATAAAGGCTGCAGACGTTATTGTTAAGGCTGACGGTCAGACAGTTACAAACAGAACAGAGCTTGACAAGATTAAGAACAAGCACAAAGCAGGCGAACAAATGACATTAGAGCTTGTACGTGACGGACAGACATTATCCGTAACAATTACACTTGGCGAAGAAAAGCCTGCAATGAATTATTAAACAGAATATCAAAGGACGGAATAAAAGCTTTTTATTCCGTCCTTTGTTTTTTGTGTTGGACTATTGTAACAAATTTGGAGCTTTATTCATATATTAAAGCAAAGGGAGGCAAGAGCAAGGTGTATATCTGTACGGTGATATGTGCATTATTTGTTGCATTTGTGCTTGGCGTTGTATTTGCGTTTACAATGCCCGTATGGCTGGTTATAATAATACAAACCGTGCTTGCACTTGGTTTGTCCTGCCGGATATTTAAAAAAAGGTAAAGGAGTGCTTTTTTATGAAAATTGTTGTGCTTACTGTTCCAAAAATATTCAGAGGTGTACTTAAAAAAATCTTTAAAATGGATGACTGATATTTGTTTTGAAAGAATATTCATTTTAATGAAAAACCTTCCTTGTATAAAAATTTCGTGAGTACATAAAATAGTTTTGCAACACCAATTATTTAATTTTTTTACAAGGAGATGAATTTTCAAATGGCAAAGAAAACTATGGTACCTCAGGCAAGAGAGGCTATGGACAGATTTAAGATGGAAGCCGCTTCAGAAGTAGGCGTTAACTTAAAGCAGGGTTATAATGGTGACCTTACTTCAAAACAGGCAGGCTCTGTAGGCGGTCAGATGGTTAAAAAGATGATCGAACAGTACGAAAACAGCATGAAATAATTGCGGTTTGTTTGCCCATGTGCATTTCGGCATAGCCGAAAATTTCGCACGGGCATAAAATCAGTTTTTTGACTTATAGGAATTTACACCACATATGTAGTATATTTCTATAAGTTAAATATAGTGGCTATTGCAACAAATTTGCAATAGCCACTTTTATATTAATATTTTGTTGTCATTTCACTTTCGCCCTGCTTTAAATCGTAGCTTGTTACAGAATAAATTGCGTTTTCTACAGTGTAAGCATAGCCCGTGTTAGTCGTGAAATTATCGTTCTGCGTGTTCCACGGCTTGCCGCAAAGCAGACCTGCCACTATACTTATGTTTTTATAATGTTCTTGACAAATCTGTCGCTGTGTGTTACACTGAAATCAACGATTGAACAATTGCTCAATCGTTAGAAAGAAGGCGTTATTATGAAAAAAATATACAAAATTGAGGTTGATTGTGCCAACTGTGCAAACAAAATGGAGCTTGCTGCAGGCAAGGTTTCGGGTGTTAAGGCACTTGCAATTAACTTTATAATGCAAAAGCTTACTGTGGAATTTGAAGACGGTGCAGACGAAAAATCAGTAATAAAAGAAATAAAAAAATGCTGCAAAAAAATTGAAAGCGATTGTGAGATATATGAATAGAAAGCAGAAAAAGGTGCTTGCACGGATTATCATAGCCTCGGCATTAGCTATGGCGGCATTTATTTCAAAAATTCCGCTTTTATTTATAATACCATACATAATAATAGGCTACGATATTCTTATAAAGGCAGCAAAGGGTATCGCAAACAGGCAGCCCTTTGACGAAAATTTTCTTATGGCGATTGCAACAATCGGTGCAATTATCTTGGGTGAATATGCAGAAAGCTGTGCCGTAATGCTTTTTTATCAGATTGGCGAGCTTTTTCAGAGCTATGCCGTGGGAAAGAGCCGCAAAAGCATAAGCGAGCTTATGGATATACGCCCCGATTATGCCAACCTTGAAGCAGACGGAAGGCTTATTAAGGTTGAGCCTGACACCGTTGAAAAGGGAACAGTTATCATTGTGAAAACAGGTGAAAAAATCCCCATTGACGGCATTGTCACCGAGGGAAGTGCAACCATCAACACCTCGGCACTTACGGGGGAAAGCGTTCCGCTTGATGTTACCGCAGGGGATTTTGTTTCAGGCGGTTGTATTAATATGAGTGGATTTTTAAAGGTAAAAACTACCACCACCTTTGGCGAATCCAACGTGTCAAAAATTCTTGACCTTGTTGAAAACGCAGGCTTGAAAAAATCGAAATCAGAAAACTTTATTTCCAGATTTGCAAGGTATTACACACCGGCAGTTTGCAGTACGGCGGTTATTCTTGCTGTTCTTCCTCCTCTTTTTGGCGGTGAATGGAGTGTATGGCTATATCGTGCACTTACATTTTTGGTAATAAGCTGTCCGTGTGCCCTTGTTATAAGCATACCGCTTGGTTTTTTTGCAGGAATAGGCGGTGCGGGGCGTGAGGGAATACTTATAAAAGGCTCAAATTACATTGAAATTCTTTCAAAGGTAAAAACAGTTGCCTTTGACAAAACAGGAACATTAACAAAAGGAAAATTTGAGGTTACAAGGGTTTACGCACAAAACGGTGACGAGCAAGGCGTTTTATACTATGCCGCCCACGCAGAGGGTTATTCGTCACACCCAATAAGTGAAAGCATAAAAGCGGCTTACGGCAAAGAAATAGACAAATCGGCAATAACAGACATAGACGAAAAAGGCGGCTACGGCGTTACTGCTACTGTAAACGGCATTTCAGTTGCGGCAGGCAACGAACGCCTTATGCAGTTGCTTGGAATAAAAACACAGGCTTTAAGTGACGAGGGAACAATAATTCACGTTGCCGCAAACGGCGGATATATGGGTTACATTGTGGTTTCAGACAGTGTAAAGCCGCAGGCAAAAGCGGCAGTTGATGCTTTGAAAAAATCAGGAATAAAAAACACGGTTATGCTTACGGGTGACAACGGCAAAGCGGCAGAAGGTGTTTCAAAGGCACTTGGGATAACAAAGACTTACAGCAGTCTTTTGCCTGCAGACAAGGTTAACATCGTTGAAAAGCTTATAGCAGAGGGAATAACTGCATTTGTTGGTGACGGAATAAACGACGCTCCCGTTTTAACACGTTCGGACGTTGGAATCGCAATGGGTGCATTGGGGTCTGATGCCGCAATTGAGGCGGCAGACATTGTGCTTATGGACGACAATCCGTTAAAAATTGCCACCGCAATCCGCATTGCAAAAAAATGTATGACAATAACATATCAGAACATTTACATAACAATCGGAATAAAGCTTTTATGCCTTATACTTGGGGCTTTTGGCGTTGCAAATATGTGGTCTGCAATATTTGCCGACGTTGGCGTTATGGTTCTGGCAGTGCTTAATTCATTAAGAAATTTAAAAAAGGAGCGTTACAAATGAACAACGAACATTGTGAAGTATCAGAAATCCACGAGGAGCTTTTAAAAATAATTGACGAAAAAATGCCTGATGATGAAAAGCTTTTTGATCTTGCAGAGCTTTTTAAGGTGTTTGGCGACTCAACAAGAATGAAAATTCTTTTTGTGCTTTTTGAAGCGGAGGCTTGCACCTGCGACCTTGCCGCAGTGCTTAAAATGACGCCCTCTGCAATATCACACCAGCTTAACTCGCTTAAAAGAGCAAAGCTTGTTAAAAGCCGCCGCGAAGGCAAGGCGGTGTTTTATGCCCTTGCAGACGGTCACGTGCGTACCATTATAAGTCAGGGAATGGAGCATATCAACGAATAAGCTTATAAAACTCTACTTTCCGTGGAGTACAAAACACAAACCTGCTTTTGTAAGTCTATCAAAAGTAGGTTTACTACTTTACAGCATTATGTTAAAATCAAATCAAAGGAGTTGAGGCTATGGACGCAAAAAGCATTGGAAACACCATTGCAGAGCTTCGAAAAAAAAACAATATGACGCAGCTGCAGCTTGCTGAAATGCTAAGCGTAAGCGACAAGGCTGTAAGCAAATGGGAAAACGGGCAAGGGTATCCTGACGTTACTGTGTTCCCCAAGCTCGCATCGCTTTTTGGGATTTCAATAGATCACCTTATGCTTGGTGAAAGAAAAGGCATCGCAATTGCAGGCAACATCATTACAGACATTGTTAAAAGCATAGACTGTTACCCTGAAAAAGGTATGCTTGCGTATGTTTCAGACGTGTCATACGCAGTTGGCGGATGCGTTCCAAACACTGCGATTGACCTTGCAAAAATTGACCGCAGCCTGCCTGTCAGTGCAATTGGTATGGTGGGAAATGATGAGTACGGAAGATTTATTATTTCACAGCTTTTAAAACACGGCGTTAATGTGGACAGCGTTTCATATTCACACGACAAGCCTACAAGCTATTGCGACGTTATGAGTATGCCGTCAAGCGAGCGTACATTTTTTCATCAGAAAGGTGCTAACGCACAGTTTTCACCCGAACATATTAATATTGACACATTAAACTGCGACATTTTGCACGCAGGCTACATATTATTGCTTGACAAATTTGATGCACCGGACAACGAGTATGGAACAGTTATGGCACGGTTTTTAGATAGTGTGCAGAAAAAGGGCATAAAAACCTCGATAGATGTTGTAAGTGACAGCACAGCAAATTACGGGGAGAAAATCATCCCCGCACTTAAATATTGCAACTACGTTATTATAAACGAAATAGAGTGCTGCAGAATATGGGGCATTGAGCCTTACACAAAAGAAAACATAAAGCTTTCAATGCAAAAGGTTAAGGAGGCAGGCGTTAAAGACAAGATTATTGTTCACAGCAAGAAGATTTCTTTTGTTCTGGACGTTGCAACAAACGAGTTTACGGAGCTCGGCTCACTTTGCATTCCTGACAGCGAAATAAAGGGAAGCGTTGGTGCGGGCGATGCATTTTGTGCGGCGTGTCTTTATGGTCTTTATAATGGATATTCCGACCTGCAGCTTTTAGAGTTTGCATCTTCTGCTGCTGCGTGCAATTTATTTGAGGTAAATTCAATTGACGGAATGAAAAACAAATATGAAATAATGGAAACTGCTAAAAAATACAGGAGGTTATCATAATGAAAAGAGAGGTTTATGAAAATCAGGTAAAAAAGGCTTTGGAATACTATGAAAAAGCCGGCATTGTTTTAAGCGATGCTGAAAAGAAAAACATTGAGGTTGTTGACTTTGAAATCGGCATTGTAGACAAGGTTGGTCTGCAGCTTTTAACCTACATCAACACAGAGAGAGTATGTGCAAAGGAAATGGTTTTACTTCCCGGTCAGACCTGCCCTGAGCACAAGCACGTTCCGACAGACGGCAGAGAGGGCAAGGAAGAAACCTTCCGTTGCCGTTACGGAAAGGTTTACCTTTATGTAACAGGCGAGGGCAAAAAAGAGGACGTTAAAGCACGTATTCCCGAAACAGACGTATCAGTATTCCACGAGGTAATATTAAACCCAGGTGAGCAGTACACAATTTTGCCTGAAACATGGCACTGGTTCCAGGCAGGTGAGGACGGTGCAGTTATTTCTGAATTTTCAACCAAAAGCACCGACGAAACTGACCAGTTTACAGACAAAAGACTTGTAAGAGAGCCAAAAATTGAAGATTGAGGTAAAAAATATGTTAGTAAATTTAAACGAAATTCTTTATGATGCACAAAAAAGACATTACGCAGTAGGTCATTTCAACACAATTGACGGTGACATACTTGAAGCCACAATAACAGCCGCTGAGGAAATGAATTCCCCTGTAATCATCGGCACAGCAGAGGTTTTGTTACGCCACGGCGACCTGCCGCATCTTGCACCATCTATGGTAAGTGCCGCAAAGCGTGCAAAGGTTCCTGTTGCAGTTCATTACGACCACGGCTTAACCTTTGACAGATGCCTGCAGGCAATGAGCCTTGGTTTTTCAAGCATTATGTTTGACGGCTCTGCAAGCGAGCTTGAGGAAAATTACAGAAGCACACGAGAAATTGTTAAGGTTGCTCATTCATTAGGCAAAACAGTTGAGGGCGAAATCGGTCACGTTGGCTTTGTTGTGGACGGTGCAGGCAAGGACGCTGATTTATATACCACACCAAAAGAGGCTTGCGAGTTTGTTGAAAACACAGGTGTTGACGCTCTTGCAATCGCAATCGGCACAGCACACGGTGCGTACACTGCCAAACCAAAGCTCGACTTTGCCCGTCTGGCAGAAATCCGTTCGTCACTTGACACACCGCTTGTTCTTCACGGCGGAAGCGGACTTAGCGATGATGATTTCAAAAAAGCAATTCAGGGTGGCATAACAAAGATTAATATTTACACAGACCTTTGCCTTGCAGGCGAAAAGGCAATGAAGGAAAATCTTGACAAGGCATATCCTTACATAAGAGATGCAAAGGTTTTGGAAATCAAAAAGACTGTTATAAACAAAATGCAGCTATTCGGCTCTGCAGGAAAATATTAAGAAAAAATGGGCTGTAGTAAAATGAATTTCATTTTGTGATATAATCCCCTTAGAGTAGACACTTGAAATAACAAAAACATTTCAAGACTATTCTGAGGGGATTATATCATTTTGCTACAGCCCATTTTTATTGCATTGTTCTGTTAAGATATATTATATGCGATGCCGCAATAACAACACTTCTTAAAATCATTTTCTGCTCTGTATTACGCTCACTTATGGGCTTGATATCGTTTCTTATACCATAAATCTGACACAGCATACTTTCAAGCTCATCACAGAAATAATTATAAGCCGTTTTACCCTCGTATGCGGATTTTTGCATATCAATCAGCTTTATTATGCTTTCTATGGTGATAACGTTTTTTGCAATCGCCACAAAAAACAAATAACCGATTTGCTCTGCACTGTACTGCTTTTTAACAGGTGAGCTTATAACCCCTTTTTTTACATAATTACTTACCATCGATGATGTAAGCTCAGTACAGCCAAGCGGCACAAGGTATCCGTTTATATATTTAATTACTTGTTCTAAATACAACCCTACGTCTGGCAGCTCGTTATATCTCGGCAAACGGAAATCCTCGATTGAGACCGGATTTTGGGTTTTTATATCTTTACTCATATGCTTATTCTACTATTTTTTAATAAATTTGTCAACAGTTTTAAAAAACTACTTGACAGGTTTTTAAAAAACTGATACAATTTAGTCATCGGTTTTCAAAAAACCGATTATGAGTTTTATTAAAACATAATGGAGGATTACTATGAGTATAAAAATTGTTGCGGACTCAGGCTGTGATATTTTACAGTTAGAAAATGCACCTTACAGCTGTGCACCGCTTAAAATTTTTACTGCTGAAAGAGAATATACAGACGATAAAACTGCCGACAGAGATGAGATGGTGGAATATTTGCAAGGGTACAAGGACAAATCAGGCTCCTCCTGCCCATCGGTCGGAGAATGGCTTGAAGCCTTTGGCGACAGTGAAGAAATAATATGCCTGACACTGACAAGCGGACTTTCAGGCAGCTACAACTCAGCTTGCGTTGCAAAGGACAGATACTTAGAGCAGCATCCCGAAAGAAGAGTAGCAATTGTTGACTCACTATCGGCAGGCCCCGGAATAGGAATACTCGTTAAAAAGCTTGAAGAGCTTGTTAGTCTTGGCATCAGCTTTGATAATGCCGTTAAGGCAATAAAAGGCTATCAACATAAAACAGAGCTTATATTTATGATAAAATCCCTTAAAAATCTTGCAGCAAACGGACGTGTTAAGCAATCAGTTGCAATGCTTGCCGCAGTTTTGGGAATATGCCTTACCTGCAAGGTCAGCCCCGAGGGCACGCTTGAGCCTATGAAAAAAATACGAGGTGAAAAAAATTCACTGCGTGAGCTTTATGCATATATGAAAAACGCAGGCTACAACGGCGGACGTGTGTTGATTAACCATTGTATGAATAAATCAGGTGCGTTGCAGCTAAAGCAGGATATATTAAAGGATTTTCCGCAGGCAGAAATAATAGTTTCAGATACACGCCTGTTGTGCAGCTTTTATGCAGAGCAGGGCGGAATACTGATTGGCTTTGAAAAACAATAGAAAAAACAAGCTGTTTCACAACTGTGAAACAGCTTGTTTGATTATTACGCTTGTTTCTTTTCGCCTTTAAATATTACCCAAAGCGGGCTTGCAATTGTTATAGATGAATATGTTCCTACAACAATACCAATTATGATAGGCAATGAGAACTGCTTAATTGATTCAACACCAAGGATATACAACAACAGAATTGAAAGCAATGTTGTAATTGATGTGTTGATTGAACGTGTAAGTGACTGATTGATACTCTTATTTGCAACCTCGGCAAACGGTGTTTTCTTTGCGAATCTGTAGTTTTCACGGATTCTGTCAAAGATAACGATTGTATCGTTGATTGAATAACCCACGATAGTAAGCAATGCTGCAATAAATGTTGAGTTTACAGGAATATTGAATATAGCGTAAACACTTACAAGCACAAGCACGTTCTGTGCAAGTGAGATAACTGCTGCAACACCTGACCAGAATTCAAATCTTAATGAGATGTATACAAGCATTAACAAAATTGCAATGATTGATGAAAGAACTGCACTTCTGCCAAGCTCTTTACCAACTGTTGCACTAACAGTGTCACGAGTGTAAACCTTAAACGGTGATTCAACTGCCTCTTCTTCAGCAGCTTCTTCTGTTTCAGCAGCCTCAGCATCCTCTGTTGCTTCTGCAGCTTCTGCATCTTCAGCTACCTCTGCTTCTTCTGTTGCTTCAACAGGAGCAGCTTCAACAGCAGCCTCTTCTTCAACACCGTACATCGGGTCATACTTTTCTCTGATAGCGTTTAGTACAGCTGTACTTTCTGCATCAGTAAGCTCTTTGATTGTAATCATAACCTCTGTGCCTTCTTCGCCGCCCTTAACGATGTGAGGCTGTGCGTCGCTTACAACACCCTTGATTATGTCTTCAACATCTTTAACTTCGTACTGCTGACCTAAATCAAGGTGAAGGTTTGTACCACCTGTGTAGTCAACATCAAGGTTAAGGCCGCCGTTTACAAAGTAGAATACTACGCCCAAAGCAATAATAACAAGTGAAATTACAAAGAATATGTGTTTGTTTTTTATGATATTAAGCATTCTGGCTGCCTCCCTTCTTCTTTGAAAGACCATAAAGTCTTGGATTTCTGATGTTTAAGCCGATAAGCTGTTTCAGTAAGAAACGTGTTACCAAAATAGCTGTAATCATACTTGCTACGATACCGATAATAAGAGTTGTTGCAAAGCCCTTAATCTGACCTGTACCGAATACTAAAAGCACGATTGCTGCGATAACTGTTGTAACGTTAGCATCCAAAATTGAAGTAAACGCTCTTGAGAAGCCTGCATCAATTGCGGCACCTGTTGTTTTGCCCTGACTAAGCTCGTCCTTAACACGTTCGAAGATAATAACGTTTGCGTCAACCGCCATACCAACACCTAAAACGATACCTGCGATACCGGGAAGGCTTAAGTTAACACCGAAGTAGTTAAGTGCGATTGCAACAAGTGCGATATATGCACAAAGTGCAAATGCAGCCATAAGACCGGGAACGCGATATACGATAAGCATAAACAACATTACTAAAATGATACCGATTAAGCAAGCATAAAGGCTTGTTTCCAAAGCTTTTTCACCAAGAGTTGCACCAACAATTCTTGTTTCAGCAGCTTCTAAAGCAAATGGCAATTTACCAGCACGGATAATGTCTGCCAGATACTTTGCACCGTCTGCATCAAATTCGCCTGTGATAATAGCAGTGTCGCTATCAATCTTTTCCTGAACTCTGGGAACAGAAACAGGTGAATTGTCAAGCATAATAGCGATATAGTTTTCGCCTTCTGTATAAGCAGCGATTTTGCCTGTTGCTTCAGCAAATTTTTTCTGACCCTCTGCTGTAAGCTTAAGCTCGATATAATGCTGCTGCATACCGCTGTTGTCAATAACGTCAAACTTCTGCTGAGCATCCTTAACATCAGAACCGTTCAATACAACGTTTGCATCCTTGTCCTGGAATGTTAGCTCTGCAGTAGCACCGATTGTAGCCTTAGCCTCATCGGGATCGTCAACATTGGGTAATTCAATTCTGATTTTGTTTACGCCCTGCTTTGTAATAGTTGCCTCTGTGTAGTTAAGTCTGTCAAGTCTTGCACGAAGCATAGAAATAACAGTGTCCATGTCCTCATCGCTGGGCATATCAACCGCAGCCTGATAAGTGATAACTGAGCCGCCGCTCAAGTCAAGACCTTGCTTAATACCTGAATTCTCTTTTAATGCTCCGGTTAAGACTGTTCCGTCAATTCCGAAAAGAGAGATATAGAGTATTGCTGCGATTAACAAAATCGCAACCAGCAATTTTGATAAACTTTTTGATGATGCTGTCATCTTCTCTTCCTCCTTAAAAATTCACATAAAGACATTATATATTGAATAAGGAAAATAGTCAAGTGTTTTTTGAATTTATGCCCTTTGCAACGAATTATTTTTTACGTTTCTTCCAATAATAAATGCGGTGACAAATATGTACGTATCAGTTATAGTTCCCGTATACAACGAAAGTCTTATTATAAACGAAAGCATCGGCAAGCTGAAGCGTTATCTTGAAAGCAACTTTGAGAGGTTTGAAATAATACTTGTTGATGACGGCAGCACAGACCGCACAGTTCAGCTTGCAGCAGAGGAAAACATAATAATTATTTCTATGGGCAAAAACAAGGGCAAGGGTGCGGCAGTGTGCGAGGGAATGAAATATGCCGAGGGCGATTACGCCTTTTTTATCGACTGCGATTTGCCTTATCCCTTAAGCTTTGTTGACAAAAACATTCATCTTTTAAACTCGTGCAATGTTATAGTGGGCAGGCGTGAGGGAAAATATCCGTTTTTGCGGCGTGTTATGTCTGCCGCATACAACAAGCTTGCATTTATGCTGTTTCATATTGACGTATCAGACCTTCAGTGCGGCATAAAGGGCTTTGACAAAGCGGCATACAAGGCGTTGTTTTATGCCTGCAAAACGGAGGGCTTTGCCTTTGACACTGAAATTTTAGTGCGTGCAAAAAAGCTTGGCTTTAAAATAACGGAGTGTCCTGCGGCGTTAAGCCACCGCAAAGGCTCCGCTGTAAGCCTGAAGGGTGCGGTGAAAATGCTTTGGGACGTTATAAAAATCAAATTATTATATTTATAGCAGGAATATTTCGTATGAGCCTTTTTGGCTATCGCTATTTCCCGCTTTTAGACGATTACATTCAGCTTAACACTTATCCAAAAACGCCGGAGGTATATTTTACGCTTGAGCTTTACCGTCAGCGACCTCTTGCGACACTTTTTGACATATTTATATGGAGCAGAAGCCTTAACCTTTCTTTTTTTATAATAACACTTATGCACTGCGGTGCAGCGTGCCTTTTAACAAACGTTTTTAACAAATGCGGCTTTAAAACAGGGCTTTTGTTTGCGGTGATTTTTGTGCTTTGCCCATTAAATACTGAGGCAACCTACTGGATTTCAGCCTCAGGCAGAATTGTGACAGCAGTGTTTTTTGCAGCCCTTGCGGCATACATTTTATGCAGGGGCAATATGATTTTTTATTATATCTTTTTTATAGCATCCCTTTTGTTTTACGAGCAGGCGGCAGTTTTTTCGTTTTTGCTTTCATTAACCGTTATATTATCCTTTAAAAAATACAACGTTTTATACCGCCTGTTTTTTATCGGCTGTCTTTATGCTGCCTATTATTTAACCTTTGCAACAGGCGGCGTTTTTGGCGGGCGTGGCACATTCGGCATCACGCCTGAGGTTTTTAAAACCTTTTTGCATATGCTTACGCTATGGGGGCAAATCAAAAAAACCGACGCAGTCTTTTTTGTACTTTCAATTTTTGTTTCACTGTTATTTATGCGTAAGGCAGGCGGCAGCTCTGCAAAAGGCTTTATGTGGGGGATGATTTACACCTTTGCAGGCATTTTTATGTTTATGTTTTTTAAAAGCCCCACCATTGGAATGCGTAATCTTTTTGTACCGCTTACGGGCATTGCCCTTATGGCTGACAGCATATTTGCTGCAAAGTGGAAAAAGCTCATTACACCGATTATCGCCTGTGTTTTTATACTTTCTTCCGCAACAGATTTATTGCACTACCGCGAAAATTATTATCACGACCAACAAATAATTTCCACCGTTGCACAGGAAATCTCAGATGAAAAAAGCTACAACGTATCAGGCTTAAGGGAGCGTAATGTAGCAACAGGAAAGGATTTTGCACAGTTTGTTTTGGGCGTAGGCTCGTCCGACTGGGCATTAACGGGTGCGGTGCGTGCGTATCTTAACCTTCCAAGCCTTCCATATTTACACATTTTGCATTGACAAAAAAGTAATTTTATGCAATAATTTATAGTGAAGGAGTGGTGCAGTTGAAAAAGCTATTATGTACTTTTTTGATGGTATTTTTGGTTTTAAGTTGCGTTTATGCCGAAGAATCAATCACTGTTAAAATCAATGATGTTACAATAAATTTTGATGTTGCTCCGCAGACTGTCAACGGAAGAACAATGGTGCCTGTAAGAGCAATTTTTGAAGCTCTTGATGCAAAGGTTTCGTGGAATGAGGCAACAAGCGGAATAACCGCAGTTAAAGGTGACACAAAAATCGTTATGCATTTAAACGATACAAAAATGACTGTCAACAACACTGCAGTTGTGTTGGACACTGCCCCGTTTGAAACAGGCGGACGCACACTTGTTCCCGTAAGGGCAATATCTGAAGCCTTTGACTGCAAGGTTTTGTGGGAGGAAGCAACACAGACGGTTTATATTCAAACCGATGTATATACTGCGGCAGACATTGCAGAAATAGCATCACCTGCAGTTTTTTATATTGAAACCTACGATGAATATGAAGAAATAATCGGCACAGCCAGCGGGTTTTTCATAAGTGATACAGGGCGTGCAGTAACAAATTACCACGTTGTTGATGGTGCCTCTTATCTTTTGCTTGAAATGACAGATGGTACAGTTCTTGCACTTAACAAAATACTTTATGCAGACAAAGAAGCCGATTTTGTAGTATTTACAGTAATTGGTGCATCAGGAAAACTACCTTATCTGAAGTTGGGTGACAGTGACAAAATCACTGTCGGACAAAAGATTTACACACTTGGCAGTCCAAAAGGTTATGACAACACAATTTCTGACGGTATTATAAGCAACACAAACAGAAACATAGGCAACAACAGCTATATCCAGATAACAGCACCTATTTCTCATGGTAGCTCAGGCGGTGCTTTGTTAAATGAATCAGGCGAGGTTATAGGTGTTACTCAGGGTGGCAACCCAGACGGTGAAAATATAGGCTGGGCTGTTCCGATTAATTTGATTAAAAACTCAGTTTATTACAATGAACCGCTTACTTTAAGCCAGCTTCCGAGAGATTATCTTGTATTAACACCGTCAGAACAGTTTTTAACCGTTTCTCCCGGTGAAACAGTTAAAATCACCTGCACGGCGGAAGCCAACACAGACCAGTGGTATCCTGTGATTGAAAACGCTTATCCGTCAATTGCTGACATTCAGCTTGGTGAATGGATTGATGAAAACACCTTCACGGTAAATATTACAGGCAAAAAGCACGGCTCAGGTGGCGGATTTGTATATACAGAAGGCGTTTTTGACTATTTTACATTTTCTGTTGACGTCAGAGCTTCACACATAAACACCTATGGCAACAGCAATGTTGCAACATACACACACGTTACAGGGCGTGATTGTATGGCATCATACAATCTTGAATTAAACAATCAAATCAAAGGATTTAATCCAACATACGACTATTTCTATTATGAGTACAGCACCGACGAATTTAATCTGTACTGCGATTATCTTGAAAGTGCGGGATACGAACGTGAGGATATGACGATTAACGGAAAGTCACGCGAGTATTATTATTCGGGAATAAAAAATATAATTCAGATTGTTGTATACCCTGAAGACAATCTTATGTCAATATTTGTATATAATTAATTTTATGAGGTGATAAAAATGCATATTAATACTAAAGCAATTCAGGAGGGCTACAAGCCAAAAAACGGTGAACCGAGAGTTCTGCCCATAGTGCAAAGCACTACGTTTAAATACGATTCAAGCGCAGAGGTTGGCGACCTTTTTGACCTAAAGACAACAGGATTTTTCTACACACGTCTTTCAAACCCCACAGTTGATGCAACAGAGCAGAAAATTGCGGCTATGGAGGGCGGCGTTGGTGCAATGTGTACGTCATCAGGTCAGTCAGCAACGCTGCTTGCTTTGCTTAACATCTGCCGCAGCGGCGACCACGTTGTCAGCTCAAGTGCAATTTACGGCGGCACAGTAAATTTATTTGCTGTTACAATGAAAAAGCTTGGCATCGAATTTACCTTTGTTTCACCAACTGCAACTGTTGATGAAATCAAAGCGGCAATAAAGCCAAACACTAAGGCAGTTTTTGGCGAAACACTTTCAAATCCGTCACTTGATGTGCTTGATTTTGAAAGCTATGCAAAGGCCGCACACGACAACAACATTCCGCTTGTTATTGACAACACCTTTGCAACACCTGTTTTGTGCCGTCCCTTTGAACACGGTGCAGACATTATTGTTCACTCAACATCAAAATATCTTGACGGTCACGCAATCGCTCTTGGCGGCGTTGTGGTTGACAGCGGTAACTTTGACTGGACAAACGGAAAATTCCCAGAGTTTACAAATCCTGACGAATCATACCACGGCATCGTTTACACAGAGCAGTTCGGCAAGGCTGCATACATTACAAAGCTTAAGGTGCAGTTAATGCGTGATATGGGCAATATGATGTCACCACAAAACGCATTCCTGCTTTCAACCGGTATTGAAACACTGGCTGTAAGAATGGAGCGTCACTGCCTGAACGCTTTGGAGGTTGCAAAATTCTTAGAAACTCAGGACAAAATTTCGTGGGTTAAATATCCGGGGCTTGACAGCTACAAGGACAAGGCGTTGGCAGAAAAGTATATGCCTGACGGCGTAAGCGGCGTTATTTCATTTGGCGTTAAGGGTGGGCGTGAGGCTGCAATGAAGCTTATGGACAGCCTTAAATTAGCCGCAATCGTTGTGCACGTTGCAGACGTAAGAACATCTGTTTTGCATCCTGCAAGCACAACTCACAGACAGCTTACAGACCAGCAGTTAATTGACTGCGGAATTACACCTGATTTAATCAGAATGTCAATCGGTATTGAGCATATAAGTGACATTATTGACGATTTAAAGCAGGCTCTTGAACAGCTATGAGCAAATACTTATGGTGGCTTGCGGCAATAATAATATGCGTGATGATATTTTCATTTTCGTCAGAAACTGCCGATGACTCTACCGAAACAAGCACAGGCTTTTCGAGGCTGATAATAAATTTGCTTTCGTTTACTGCTGATATGCCTGAAGCTGAAAAGGATTTACTTGCACAAGAGCTTGACGGCGTTGTGAGAACGCTTGCACATTTTTCGATATATGCGGCACTGGGCTTTTTCCTGCTTGGTGCATTACGCCGCACCTTTGACCACAACACTATGCTGATTGCAATAGCCTTTTGCGTTTTGTATGCAATAAGCGACGAGGTGCATCAGTTGTTTGTGAGCGGGCGTTCGGGGCAGATAAGTGATGTTGTTACAGACAGCCTCGGCTCACTTGCCGGAACACTTGTATATATATCTTCAGCATGGATAATTAAAAAGAAATTACAAAAAAATGAGCTGTAAAAATTTTTACAGCTCATTTTCACTATTTTTGCAAATTTAAAAAATTAATACTAAAAATTTACTGAAAAATCTGTAGACAATTACGATTTTTTGAGATATAATATACGTAAAATATAAGAAAGGCGTGTTACCAATGAAAAAGTTAACTGGAAAAGATTGTATCCTTGGCTTGCAACATATGTTTGCAATGTTCGGTGCAACGGTGCTTGTACCACTTTTAACAGGTCTTAATGTTTCAACAACACTGCTTATGGCAGGTCTTGGAACACTTTTATTCCACCTTATAACAGGCGGAAAGGTACCTGCATTTTTAGGCTCATCATTCGCATTTTTGGGCGGATATGCAGCAATTGCTCCCCTTCTTGAAGGCGGTGCACCAAACCTTGAGATGCTTCCTTATGCTTCGCTTGGCGTAGTTTTTGCAGGACTTTTGTATCTCGTGGTTGCACTTTTGTTCAAATTATTTGATGCAAAAAAGGTTATGAAGTTCTTCCCGCCGATTGTTACCGGCCCGATTATCATTGCAATTGGTCTTATTCTGGCACCATCTGCTATTTCAAACTGCCAGACAAATTGGTTTATTGCAATCGTTGCATTTGCAACAATCGTTATTTGCAACATTTGGGGCAAGGGAATGATTAAAATTATTCCTATACTTATCGGCATCGCTGTTTCACTTGTTGTTTCATTAATTCTTCAGCTTTGCGGAATCGAAGTATTTGAGCCTGCGAAGATTCAGGCATTAAAGGATGCAAGCTGGATTGGCTTCCCCATTGCTATGAATCAGACAATTTTTGCAGTTAAGGATTTCTCTGCTGCAATTTCAGCAATCATCGCAATTATGCCTATTGCAATTGCCGCTATGATGGAGCATATCGGCGATATTTCTGCAATAAGCTCAACTGTCGGCAAAAACTTTATTGCAAACCCCGGCTTGCACAGAACTCTTTTGGGTGACGGTCTTGCAACATCACTTTCAGCAATATTTGGTGGTCCTGCAAACACAACCTATGGCGAAAACACAGGCGTTTTAGCACTTACAAAGGTTTATGACCCAAGAGTTATAAGAATTGCCGCTTATCTTGCAGTTGTTCTTTCATTCTCACCGAAGGTTGCTGCATTTATAAGCCTTATTCCCACAGCCGTTATCGGTGGTGTATCACTTATCCTTTACGGTATGATTTCTGCAATTGGTACAAGAAACCTTGTTGAAAACAAAGTTGACCTTTCAAAGAGCAGAAACATTATCGTTACTGCAACAATTCTTGTTACCGCTTTGGGCTTTAACTCAATCGGCGGCTTATCATTCAATGTTGCAGGCACAACAATTACTTTAACAGGTCTTGCTCTTGCAGCTGTTTTGGGTATATTGATTAACGCTGTTCTTCCGGGCAAGGATTTTGAATTTGTTGCTGAGCAGGAGGAGTCATCAGCAAAAGGCGTGGATTTTAAACTATAGGATTAAAATAGGAGAAAAACAAAATGAGTAAATTATATGTAATGGACCATCCGCTTATTATTCATAAGGTTTCAAAGCTTCGCAGCAAGGACACTACTGTTAAAGAATTCCGTGAGCTTGTTAACGAAATAGCTTTGCTTATGGGCTATGAAGCAACAAAGGATTTAAAGCTTACTGAAATTGATGTTGAAACGCCCCTTGTTAAAACAAAAGGGCAAATCATTGAAAAGCAGGTTGCTATCGTGCCGATTCTTCGTGCAGGTCTTGGTATGGTTGATGCCTTAATGAGCCTTATTCCTGCGGCAAAGGTTGGTCATATCGGTCTTTATCGTGACCACGATACATTGCAGCCTGTTGAATACTACTGCAAGCTGCCAACAGATATTGAGCAAAGACAGGTTCTTGTTCTTGACCCGATGCTTGCAACAGGCGGAAGCTCTGCGGCTGCGATTGAATTTATTAAAAAACGTGGTGCAAAGAAAATTAAGCTCGTTTGCGTAATCGGTGCTCCTGAAGGCGTTGAGGCTGTGCAGAAGGCACACCCCGATGTTGATATTTATGTTGGTGCATTGGACGAAAAGCTTAATGAGAACGGATATATTCTGCCCGGTCTTGGTGACGCAGGCGACAGACTGTTCGGTACATTATAATTAAATATTTATAGTATTAAACAACCCCGATTTGTGCTGCAAGTACGAAATCGGGGTTGTTTTTAATTGTTGGTTTTTATATAAAAATGCGTCAGCCGTAGCCAACGCACGAAAAACGCAAGCTAAGACCGTTATTGCGACATAACTCATATCAGTAGTAGTATGAAAAGGCAAAGCTTACATTTTTACCAGTAATACTATTATAGCATAACTGATTATAGATTTCAATATTTTTGGGTAATTTTTATCGCCTGCAATGACGTTCACTGTTGCCGCATATTAAAGTAAAAAAACATATGCTGTTTTAAATTGACACCTGCATTGTTTTATGATAATATGGTAGCGGAGGGATTTTTATGAAAAAATTATTAGCAGTTTTTTTAGCAGTATCAATGTTTTTTGGCTGTCTTACAGGCTTTGCCTACAATTTCGGCGGAGAGCTTGAAGTGGCAGAGTACGGTTATATGTCGCAGTCAAACGTAGTAATTAAAGCCATAGGAGATGAAGCAGCAATAAAAGGCTATGCTAAAATCATTAATTCTGCATCGCAGGACACAGGCTTTGCAATTACCATAGCTCACTATGATAAAACAGACAGACTGCTTGCAGTAAAAGCAAAGCAGGTAACAATTACTGAGGACATATACGAAACAACAGTTGTTTCACCATCCCTTGATGTTACAGGCGGTATAGGCTCATACTTCAAGCTTTATATAACGAAGGATTTGTCGGGAATTAAGCCGTTGGCTAGTGTAGATGCATTAATTGTGACAGGAAAATCAGATGGACTAAAGCTTTCATATGACGTAATTGAATCTGTAACAGATGATTCTGATTACAACACTGTTGCAGATGGGTATATAACGTTGCAATATTGGGCAAATAAAACAGACAGAAAACCAACATCAGTTACAATAGCTCAGAATCCAAAGGTATATGTAAACGGTGGTCTTGCAGGGAATAGATCAGCTATTGCTATAAGAGAACTTGCAAATTTCTATGGTTATGTAACGTTAATAAAGGAAAACAGTTCGATTTCCGAAGATTACGACACAATAAACATCGAAAGTTATCAGACGCTTATCGTTGATGAAAATAACACAACCCGTTACAGAATTACGTCAAAGTCACCTATTCCAAGTATCAGCTACGACCCCGAGGATACAACAATTTCAGCTACGCTTTATGATGAAAACGGAAATGAAATGGCGTGGAAGGATTTAAAGGAATATGATGTTGTTTCAATAAAAGAATACTCAAATGGAACGACAACTATTATTACCGGTGAAAGGCTAACAGCCAATACTGTAGTAGGAACCGTTTCAGGTATCACTGATGAAGGTACATATGATGTGCTTTATACCATAAATAATAAAACATATGGTATCGATCCCCAGTCACTTGATAACAACGAAATTTCTTTGGGGGCTGAATGTACGTTCTACCTTGATATAATGGGTAATATAACATATTATGAGGCAAAAAAAGAAACTATTAATTACGCATACGTTATAAATATTGGCAGTAATGGAAACACTTTAGAGCCAAGGACTGCATTAAAGCTATATACATCTAATAATGAATATAAAACATTTGAAACTTCAGCAAAGGTAACAGTTGATGGCGTAACGGGTATTGAATCACAGTATGTTGATGATGCTACAATTGCTGTAAGCAAGAATCCTGTAGAAACATATAAACTGATTACTGAACAGGGTACTGCTCACTTTGTATTTGACAATGGTGTATATAATGCATACTATTCACAAATGACCGGCATCGTTGGTATTAATGTAGGCGACATTATCAAATATAAAACAGACCAAAATGGTAGAATAGCATATATAGACAGAGCTGAAGCTGTTACTTCTGTTTTAAACACTGATGGCAAATTTACAGAATATGCATCAGCTGCAGGTACTATGGAATACAAGCTAAGTTCAAATACTTTGACTACCAACAGCGGTCGTGTGTATCTGACAGAAAACACAAAGATTATGGTTGCTCCTACATTGGATATGAATGGTTACTCATTAATCGCTCCTTTTGATTTAACCGAAGAAGATGTCGGCTTGGTTGATATATCAAAGCTCACAGACCAACAGCAGTTCGTAAATGCAAGAGCATTTAATGTTGATGATGAAAAGAATGTAGATTTTATACTTGTTGAAACAAAAGTAGACGGTGCAGAAATCATAACGCCTGCGGATGACAGTCTTACAGTATTATCAGAAGAAAAATATGGATATGTAATACAACTTGGTAGCAACGGTAACACACTCGAGCCAAGAACAGCATTAAAATTGTATACATCTGATAATGAATATAAAACATTTGAAACTTCAGCAAAGGTAACAGTTGATGGTGTATCAGGTATCGAATCAGACGATGTTTCATCATCTACAATTCCTGTAAGCAAGAGTGCTGCAGAAACAGCTAAAATTGTTGCTGGACAGGGTACAGCTCATTTCGTAATCGATGGTAGCAACGAAATTACAGGGATTGTTGGTATTAATGCAGGTGACATTATCAAATATAAAACAGACCAAAATGGTAGAATAGCATATATAGACAGAGCTGAACCTGTAACTTCCGTTTTAAATACTGATGGCAAATTTACAGAGTATACATCA
>JAZNGX010000022.1:0-2983 GCA_045576675.1 Clostridia bacterium
TACTTCCGCTGTCTGCAACAATTTCGGGAGCTGTTCCCCAGTTTTTTACCCACAATGCTGAGTTGTAGTTATCATCAAAATCCTGCAATAGTGTCAGTGTGTGCTTTTCAGGAACGACGGGAACCAACTCTGTTGGGATAGCCTCGCTGTCAGCAGCAAATGCACATATTGTGCATAGCATACATACTGTCAGCAATAGTGATACAAGTTTTTTCATTATTAAACCCTCCTGTCATATTTTTCAAAACACGGCAATGTTTCAATGCCGGCAGGTACTGTGTGTGTTCCACAACTGTATATTATTCCTGAAGGTACATATTTCCACTCGCCCTCAGGTAATATAACCATTCTTTCTTTTGCACCTTTTTTTGTAACAGGTGCAACAAGTAAATTATCTCCAAGCATAAACTGGTCATTTATCTTTTCAAATCCACTTTCAGGGAAGCTATATGCCATATGACGCATTATCGGTTCTCCGCTTTTGGCACACTTTCTTACCGTTTCTAATATATATGAGCTGTACTTTTCGCGGATATGTGCCGCTTCAACAACCATAGCTACGAATTTTTCGTCTTTAATACAGCTTGGTAATGCAGAATATTGCATCATCGGCATCAAAGCACAAGTTTGAGCATAACGAACAAATAATTCAGCATCAAGGTCATCTGCCCTGCTGTTGAATTGCATATATTCACCACCGCCTATCATATCAGGGCAACAGTATGAATAGCCGGTAAGTCCTTGAACAAAAGTATTTGGTAACAACATATTAAGACCATATCCATCCCATGAATGCTGCTTGTCAGCAAGTCTCATAACAAGCGGTCTGCCACCATTGTTCCACGCCATTCTAAGTTCATTAAACTTGAATTGTTCGGCAAACTGTGCAAAAGCTTTAATCTGGTTTTGTGGACTGCCTTTTTCAAAAATCAAATCATCTTCTCTGTAAAAATATGTATCGCCGCCATCAAGCTTAAATCCATCAATCCCATATTCTTCACAAAGATAATTAAGCTTTTCTGAAAACCAAGCACAAGACTTTGGATTTGTTAAATCAAGCACTGCACTGTAGCCGTCCCACCACTTTCTGATAGCAGGATTATTATCCTTATCACGAATAATGATATCAGTATTTCTGAGCGAACGAAAAACTGCCGTATCGGGAGAAATGCACGGGCTGACCCAAAGCATAACCTTAAATCCGAGCAAGTGCAATTTATCTACCATACCTTTCGGGTCAGGAAATCTTCCTCTGTCAAAATCAAGATCTCCAAAAAAGCGCTCCCAACAACTATCAATCATCAATATTCCCGGAGGTAAGCCCAGCTTTAACAGTTCACTAACATAATCCATAATCCCTTGTTCTGTTTGATTATGATTAAGTGCAATCCACGTGTTGTATTGAGGCATTGTAAAGAAAAGTTCATTTGGCATTGTCCCGTCAAACGGGAAATACTTTTTCATTGCCGCAAGATATGCACCCTTTAAATTACAATGTCCTTCTGAAAACGAAACCTTTCGGTCTGTTATAATATTGCAGTTTTCGAAGCTTATTGTATAAGGTTCATCATCGTAAAAGTATCTGCCCTTTGATGAAACAAAAAGTCCGGAAGACTGATTAGAAGTATTAAGTCTTAAATCAATTGTTGTATTGCAAGTACAATCATAAGGCATATTAATACCATCGTGAACATTGCCGCCCCACCAGTATTCGTCAGCTAAAAATTCTACCTTCATAGCTTATCTCCTTTACACTGATTTTATCAGCTCCCTTTGTAAGCTTAATATCAGCAATTTCCTTATTGGCATCAATTGCAATGGGATAACTGTAATATAACTTATCTTCATCCTTTACATAGCCGCACGAATATGACGGCTCATAAAAATATGAATTCAAACAATACATATCAGAATCGAACATCGGCTTTCTGCCAATTACGGCATCAATATTACCTATATTAAGACCAAACCAAACCTTTTGTTTTTGTTCTGTTCCATCAGTATAATAAATGGTATATTCGCCAAGGCAATCGCCCTCGTAATCCATAAGAAAACCATCAACAAATTCTTTATGCGGTCTGACCTCTGTAGTTGTATGAATCACCTTTGCATATGCTATTCCTTCATTTTTAAGTCTGTAATTTAATATATCATCTGCAACCTTTATAAAGTTGTTTTCAAAATCGTTCTCATCAAATTTATCATTCCAGAATGTATATGCAGCATACGCAACACCGGCAAAAATTCCATTACGTTGAATATGAACAGGATCAAGACTGCTCCAGTTCGAAATATAGTAGCCTTTAATTTTATTATCCATACGCTCTTTTATATCAAAAATCTGCATAGGACGATAATTGCCATATATTACATCATTAAAGCCTTTATTAAAGTACATATCGTCATATTCTCGGCACAATCTCCAGTACCAATTCATAATAACAATATCATTTGGAATCTTATCAATTGATTTGTATGTTGCAGGAACAGTATACTCTCTTCCATCTTCGGTTTTGTATTCAATATGACTGCCACCGTAATGATAGCCCTCATATGAAATAGCATTTATAATCTTATCGCCCCAAAGCATTGTTTTTATTCCGCGTTGTTTAAAGTAATCATATATTTTATTGATATCGTCAGCATACAAATCCTCAGCAGGCTTCCCTTGGCATTTTTCACACAAGCCGATTGAGTAATATTCATCGTGCCCAATATTTACAATATTCGGTTTAAACACTTCGATTGTTTCCTCAAATATATCAAACAATAGCTCATATGTTGCAGGATTTGACGGGCAATATGTATTAGGAAGAGGGTCCTCCTTGCGCTCAGCAAGTTCAGGATGTCTTGTTAAAATATAGTCACTGTGTGAAAGTGATGGTATTTCCGGAACAACCTCCATATGAACACTTCTGCAAAACTCAACTAAGTCTTTAACCTCTTCCTGAGTAAGCCAGCTTCCACCTCCATTTTCATAATG
>JAZNGX010000023.1:0-4398 GCA_045576675.1 Clostridia bacterium
GGTTGGTATCGGTCACGGTAACTTAGGGGCTATGCTTTTAAGAGAAGAAACAAAGTGCTTCGCGTTCCTTGCAGGTCACGAATCATTTGCTGCTGCTGAAGGTGCTATCGGTCTTGCAAAGAGTGCAAACAAGGCAAGAAAAGAACCCCTTCGCGTTATATTAAACGGTCTTGGTAAAGACGCTGCTAAGATTATTTCAAGAATCAACGGCTTTACCTATGTTCAAACTCAGTTTGATTATTACACAGGTAAGGTTAATATTGTTGAAGAAATCGCTTACTCAAACGGAGAAAGAGCAAAAGTACGTTGCTACGGCTCTGACGACGTAAGAGAAGGTGTTGCAATTATGCATCTTGAAGGTGTTGACGTATCTATCACAGGTAACTCAACTAACCCAACAAGATTCCAGCATCCTGTTGCAGGTACATATAAAAAGGAATGTATCGAGCAGGGTAAGAAATACTTCTCAGTTGCATCAGGCGGCGGTACAGGAAGAACTCTTCACCCCGATAATATGGCTGCAGGTCCTGCTTCTTATGGTATGACAGATACAATGGGTCGTATGCATAGTGATGCTCAGTTTGCAGGTTCATCTTCAGTTCCTGCTCACGTTGAAATGATGGGGCTTATCGGTGCAGGTAACAACCCGATGGTTGGTATGACTGTTGCAGTTGCAGTTGCGATTGAAGAGGCAATGAATAAATAAGGGATTTAAGGCTATTTACATCTGAATATTATTTAAAAATAATTAAGACACGTCATTTTAGCAAAACTGCTATGACGTGTCTTGTTTTTTCGTTTACAAAATAAATGGTGGATTTTGGTACTCGGGATTTTCTTTTGCGTTTAATGCAATAGAATAAACTGACGTGGCAGTTATTTCTTTTTTCAGGCACGGCAGTCTGTCATAATCAGCCACTTTTGTAACAACAGGCAAATCACACTTTGCTTTAATTGCTTTTATAAGCTCTCTGCCTTTTTCGTCTGCCCCAAGTACTCTTATATATGACGGTTTTTGTTTAACATCGTCCTTGGTTATATTCAAAACTGTGTTTATGACAGCACGCCTTATCCGTGCGTTGGAATAGCGTTTTGTACTTACGTTGTCAATAAGAACTTCAACACTGTCAGAATATGAGGCACTGCTTATAAGTCTGTTTTCAAGACCTTCGCTTATATCTGCAATATTACTCAATTCGCAGGCATTTGCAGTGCGAAGCTTGTAGAGAATAATATCCTTAAATGCTTCGGTAAATATAGGGGGTCGCTTTATAACATATGGTACAAGTTCGCTGTAGTTATCATTGCGTTTTATAAGCTCCCGAATGTGTGAGGCACTGCCGAGACCGTCGTGCATACTGCCTTTACGCAAAACAGGTATGACTTTTATATTATAATTATTTTTGATAATAGCTTTGGTATATTCAACTGCAAGAATATTGTTTGGCGTGTCTGCAAAGTCAATGCCATATAATTCATTTAAAGCTTTTGAACGTGCTGTGGGATATCCGTCACCATTTTTAAGATGATTATTTATAACGGTTTTGAATTCATCAGTTTCATTAAGCAAAAGGTTGGCGGTTTTGGTAATCATATCAATATCTGCAGCTTCTGTGCCAAATGATATTGCATCAATAACACCGAGGCTGTGCATTATATCAATAGCACCGCGTGCAAAAATCTCAGCAGTCTGTCCGCTGTATATGCAGGGAAGCTCAATAACGAGGTTTATGCCGTTTCGTACTGCTGCCTCTGCTCTTGCCCATTTATCAAATATCGCAAAATCTCCTCGCTGAACAACGGTGCCGCTCATTACGGCAACGATATTTTTTGCTCCGCTTATTCTTTTCGCTTCCTTAAGCTGATACAAATGACCATTGTGAAACGGATTGTATTCAGCAACTATTCCTACAGTTTCTATTTTTATCACCCTTTTGTTTTTTTAATAACTGCTGCTGTGCGGCACGGCATATATATTCTGAAGCCAAAGCCGTATTCGTCTTTTTTGGCACAGTAAATATGCTCTGTTGATATGCGATTCTGACCGCCGTAAGCAATGTCATCAGTTGAGAAAATAACGCTATATTTACCTTTGCCCAATAAATTGCAGTTTATAAAAACGTCCTCCTGCGACTGTGTCGGATGCAGATTAAATATGTAAATCAAATCATTACGCCTGAAAATCATAATGTTTTTTTGTTGGTCAAGCCACATACTTTCTGCTTTGTTTTTGCAAAGCACCTTATGCTTGTTAACCAGCTTGAGCATATCCTTGTCAAATCTTGCAAGCCATTCAAATTTGAGGTCCGGGTTATGTACCAGTGACCATTGCCTTCGTGCATAATGGTAACTCCAGTTGTTACCTTCGCGTGGAAAGTCTATCCATTCAGGATGCCCGAATTCGTTGCCCATAAAGTTTAAATATCCGTTGCCCGCCAGAGTTATTGTAAGAAGCCTTATAAGCTTGTGCATATCTATAGCGTTGTCTATAACGGGGCTGTGGTACTCCTTATGCATTCCTGTGTACATTTCTGCATCGGCAAGACGGAATATTATTGTTTTGTCACCCACAAGCGCCTGATCGTGGGATTCGCAGTAGCCTATTGATTTTTCACTCGGGCGGCAGCCACTTAGCTCACTCCATATAAACATTACATCCCAGTTTTCCATAGGCTGCTCTTTTATAAGCTTTATCCACATATCAGGAACACCCATCGAAAGCCTGTAGTCAAAGCCGAAGCCACCACATTCCTGAGGCAGACACATTCCGGGCATTCCGCTCATATCCTCTGCAATAGTAATTGCTTTGTCGTTTATTTCGTGTATAAGCTCGTTTGCAAGCGTCAGATAAATTCGTGCACTTACGTTTGTGTTTAATGAATAATACTGCTTGTAAGAGGTGAATGCATCACCCAAGCCGTGATTTTCATATAGCATAGATGTTACGCCGTCAAAGCGGAAGCCATCAAAGTGAAATTCCTCCTGCCAGTATTTTAAGTTTGAAAGCAAATAGTGCAGAACCTCGGGCTTTTCATAATCAAAGCACTTGGTTTCCCATGCACTGTGCCAGCCTCGCTGACCTGCCAGAAAATACTGGTCTTCTGTTCCGTCCTGATAGTTAAGCCCCTCGCCCTCGTTTGCACAGGCGTGACTGTGCACCACGTCCAGAATGACTGCAATATTCATCTTGTGTGCTTTATTTATAAGATATTTTAAATCCTCAGGCGTTCCATAGCGGTGCGATGGTGCAAAAAAGTTTGTTACCTGATAGCCAAATGAGGCGTAATAGGGATGCTCCTGAATTGCCATAAGCTGAATGGTGTTGTAGCCAAGGCTATGAATCCATTCAAGAGTGCTGTCGGCAAATTCTATGTACGAGCCGATGCCGCTGTACTCCTGAGCCATACCTATATGTGCCTCGTATATTACAGGTGCTGCGTGACGACGTTTGCCATACCATCTGCCGTCTGACCATTTGAACGGTTTATCAGGCATCCATATTTGTCCGCATAAGCGATGTGTGCGTGAATCCATAACGGTACGGCGTATGTATGCAGGTACACGCTCAAAGGATTTCCCGTCTTTGCCGACAATCAGCTTTATGTTTTGACCATGCTTAAGTGAATTTTCCCCGTTTAAGGTTATTTCCCATACACCGTCACCAATGTAGCTTAACGGATGAGAATATTTTGCCCAGTTGTTAAAGTCACCATACAACCATACTGCATCGGCACCCGGCAACCATTCACGAAAAATCCAGCCGTTTTCAGTTTTGTGAAAGCCAAAGTATATATACCCATTTGCTATGTCAGACAGGCTGCGGTTTTGTGCCATTTCCCATCTTTTTTGGTTGAATCGGTCGAGATGCATACGCACATCATCAAAATGTGCTTCAAGGTTTGGGTCCTTTTCTTTTAAATTCGCAAGAGCATTGTCTATATGAATCATATGGCTCATCTCCTATAAGCTTTATATAATATTATACTGTTGTGAAAGTTAATTTATCTCGCATTAGCTAATTTGGTTGAAATTATTATAAAATTAGGTGATAGAAAAGATGCAAATCATCCTACCAGGAGTAAAAATGCTTCCTTGCAAGGGCATTTTAACGACGCCGTCAATTGGCATACACAGGCTGAAAGACTGCAGAAAGCCGTCAGGCTTTTAAGAATTTTATAAAATAAAATTCTGTATATGCCAATTATATCATAACCGTGCAAAATAGTCAATCAAAACACAAACAATAGTGGAAATGCTCTTCTGTTATGGCTTCGGGACAACACCTGCGGCGCAGGAGGCTATGCAAATATAGCAGAATATCTCTCGCTTTCCAGAACGGATAACATAAAGCTTAACGGCGAAACCTGCTGAGAAAGCACCATTTTAAAAAGCACAGGA
>JAZNGX010000024.1:0-11828 GCA_045576675.1 Clostridia bacterium
AATGAAGAAAATAGTATTGTTAATATCATCAACCTTGCAAATTTCGCAAGGATAATTGATATTTTTAATGTTAATACCTACTGCCGCAGTTTTAATTCCGTTAGCTGTAACCTGCAGAAATGCAGCTTCAGTTGCAAGCTCTTTGTCAACTAAAACATCAAATCCACAATCTGAAAGCTTCGATTTTAACATATTGTCTGCTATATAATATTTGTCTTTTGCAACAATTGAAGGTTTTTTGCCATTTATCGCATCAAACACAACAGCATAATCAGGCATTATATCATATGCTGCAACCTTTACACCCTTCATACCTATATTCTTTTTTACTGTAAATACAAAATACAAATCATATTCACTTTTGCAATACTTTATAAGCTGTGCAAGGCAATAACACAAAACACGCGATGATAATGCTTTTGATACAATCATATCACCTATTATTTGGAAGTTTTCATCATACACAGCTGTAAGCCCTGTATAATCTTTGTACTCTGCTAATAAATCAACTTTATATTCACTTATTTTATCAAAGCTTTCTGCTGATAAAACACCTTTATCGCCATTTTCAAATTGTATTATTCTGTTGCTGATATTTTTAACATCAATTTCGCCAACAGTTGCAAGCTTAATATTATTTTCTTCTGATACGGTCGTGAAAAAACCAACTTCATCCATATGTGCAACAAACAGAAACTTTTTACCGTTACCTTTTTTATGAACGATGAGATTTCCTAAAGCATCAGTTTTTACACTGTCTGCATAATCTTTTATATATTCTGTCAAAAGTTCTGCTACATTGACCTCATTACCTGAACAGCCATTGGCACGGCACAATTTTTCTAAAAACTCCATAAAGTATTCTCCTTTGACAATGTATTGTAAAGTATATCACGGCATGATTTTATATCCGCAAGTGATGCAACAGATACCGGTGAATGAATATATCTGCACGGAACAGAGATTGCCGCAACCCTTACGCCGCTTTGAGAAACCTGTATTGCAGAAGCATCGTTACCACCTGCTGTCACTCTTTTATACTGAACTTTAATATTGTTTTCAACAGCGGTATTATGCATCAGTGCTGTAAGCTCTTTATCGCTGTACGAGCCGCCATCAAGCATCGAAAGAGCAGCACCATTTCCTAAAATTGTGGAATAATTATACTCATTACAAAACGGAACATCCGAACAGGTTGTCCCCTCAACAACTAATGCAAAATCAGGCTTTATACGGTTTGCAAGCACTGCTGCGCCACGACACCCAACTTCTTCCTGTACGCTGAAGCAAAAGTAAATATCATTAGGGTATTCATGCTTTGCAAGCTCCAGTAAAGTATAACACCCAACCCTGTCATCAAGAGCCTTATCCTTAATCAACTCATTGCCAAACTCAGTATAACTACTGCAAAAAGCAACATAATCACCAGGTGTTACATACTTGTTTGCATCCTCCTTACTGACACAACCTATATCAATAACAAGGTCATTTACAGTAACAGGTGTATATTCTTTTGCCATATGTGCAGGCTTTGCACCAATTACGCCATAAACACTATCATTAATTAACACCTTTGAATTCTGAATTATCCTTGTATCTATGCCGCCAACAGGCTTGAATTTCAGAAACCCATCATCAGTAATATGAGTAACAACAAACCCAACCTCATCCATATGAGCAGAAAGCATAATTTTGTTTTTGAAGTTTTTGGTACCTTTCTTAAAAAACACAACGCTTCCCATACTGTCAATTTCATACGAATCGCAATATTTCTTCATATTTTCAATAATAATATCTCTTATTTTATGTTCATTACCAGACACACCGGAGGTGTTTGTTAAAAGCTTAAGCATCATAAAACACCCTCCTTAAGATACTGTGATAAAATATCAACAGTTAAATCAATATCTTTAATTGAAGCAAGCTCAACCTCAGAATGCATATGACGTAACGGAACAGATAAAAGTGAACAAGGAATACCGCTTCTTGATATCTGGATTGGCCACGCATCTGTTCCTGAATGCCCTTCGCAAACTTCAATCTGATATTTAAAACCGTTATTCTTACAAAATTCCAAAAGCTTATCATTATAACTGTTGCTGAAGTTTGGCCCTACACCAACTGTTGGACCGTCACCTAAATTATATCCCTGATACTTATCAATATAGTTGCTCTTTCCATGGGTTACATCAATAACAACTGCATAATCAGGCTTAATATCAAAAACAGCAGTTTTAGCACCAAGGCAACCTAATTCCTCTTGCACGGCAGCAAGAAAAACAAGATTTATATTAAGCTTTTCATTTTTCAAACATTCCATAAGCTTGTATAAAACATACACACCTGCTCTGTTATCAACAGATTTTGAAGCAAACATTCCATTCTGAAGGTTAGTAAAACCACCCTTAAAGGATATAACATCTCCGACAGAAACATATTTAATAACCTCTGTCTTGTTAAGACCGACATCTATAAACAGACTATCGAATTCAAGTTTTTTGTTCTTCTCATCTTCAGTCATAAGATGCGGTGGCTTTGCTCCTATTACACCAAACAAATCACTTTTACCATGAACAATTACTTCTTTTGCAGGTAATATCGCACTGTTTATTCCACCAACAGATGTAAACTTAATAAAACCATTGCTGTCAATTTCAGATACAATAAGACCTATTTCATCAATATGAGCCTCAATCAACACGGTAAAATCAGCAGCATTATTGATTATGGCAATCACATTGCCCATTTTGTCTTTATAACACTTATCAGAATTTTGTAAAAACAACTGCATAATATAATCTGCAGCATTTTCCTCATTTCCGGAAACACCGCGTAAATTACATAATTCTTTTAAAACTTCCATCATACCAATTCCTTAACAATATTTTTAAACAGATTACCACGTTCTTCAAAGTTTTTAAACATATCAAAGCTTGTGCTTGCGTTTGATAACAAAACAACATCACCATCCCATGCTATTTTTGCAGCATATTTAACAGCATCTTCATATGTGCTTGCATTATATACCGGCAAATCAAATGAAACACCTCGTTTTTGAGCTTCTTTTTGGGCAGATTCGAGAATAACACCACTTGTTGCACCAATAAGTATAAGCTCCTTAACCTTATCAAGCAAATGTGGTCCAAGCTCATCATATGGTATGCCTTTATCTTTACCGCCTGCAATTAGTATAACAGGCTTGTCAAAAACCTTTAATGTATTTATTGTTCTGTTCGGGCTGGAATCAATTGAACTGTTATAATACCTTACACCTTTATATGTCCTTACAAGCTCAATTCTGTGCGGCACGCCACCGAACTCCTTAGCAACAGAAACAATATCATCACTTTTTATAATATCGGAAGTAGCTGCAATAGCAGCCATATAATTTTCAACATTATGAAGTCCAGGAATTTTTATATCGCTGATATTAAGAACAGGATTTCCTTTATATATAATATACCCGTCTTTCAGGCAAACATCTGCATCACTTTTTCTACTGAACAGCTTTAATTTTCCTTTAGCCAGATAACGCAGAGCATATGTGTCTGCATTATCCTTGTTAAGAATAAGCAATCCATCGTTATTCTGATGCAAGAAAATGTTTTCTTTAGCATCAATATATTCCTGATATGATGTGTGATAATCAAGATGATTAGGCGAAAGATTAGTTATAACTGCAATATCAGGACTGCGTTTCATAGTATGAAGCTGAAAACTGCTCAGCTCAAGAACAACAATATCATCAGCTGTTATATTGTCAATTTCAGGTAAAAGAGGCTTGCCAATGTTTCCACCGACAAAGCATCTTCCATTACTCTTTTTAATAAACTCGCTGATAAGAGTTGTTGTTGTTGTTTTACCATCACTACCAGTAACTGCAATTATTTTTGCAGGGCAAAGCTCAAAGAAAAGCTCCATTTCTGATGTTAAAACGCTTCCGTTGTTAACTGCGTTTTTTAATTCAGGTACATCATATCTCAGACCCGGTGTGCGAAATATATAATTATCGCTTATACCTTCAAGATAATTATCACCAAAAACAAAGATACATCCGTCTGGCAAAGAGTCAAATTTATCCTTTGTACGTTTATCACGTACTGTAACTATTGCACCACAAGACACAAGTATGTTAATAAGAGGCGTGTTACTGATACCCATTCCAATAACAGATACCGTTTTATTCTGCATCATACTTTTGAACTTATCCAGAGCATAACCCATAACAATCTCTCCTAATCATAATTAAAGCACCTAAATTAAGGTGCTTTAATAATTAAAATATTATTCTTCGTCAGCAGCTGCTGTTTCTTCAACAGGTGCTTCTTCTGCAACTTCTTCAGCAGGAGCAGCTACTTCGGCTTCACCGGGCATTACATATGTTTCAGGCTCAAGTAAAGCTCTGATGCTCAAGCTGATTTTCTTATTTTCAAGATCGATACCAACGATTTTTGCATCCACGCTCTCACCGATTGAAAGAGCACTTGCAACCTTGTCAATTCTTTCAGTTGAAATCTGAGAAATGTGAATCAAACCGTCAACATAAGGAATTACTTCAGCGAATGCACCAAACGGAACAATTCTTACTACCTTAACGCGAACAACATCGCCAACGTTAAGTGTATTTTTAACGATTTCCCATGGATTTTCACTTGCTTTTTTGAAACCAAGTGAAATCTTGTTTGTTTCTTTATCAAGAGCGATAATGAAAACAGTAATCTTATCACCAACATTTACTACCTCTGATGGGTGCTTAATTCTGCCCCATGACAGCTCAGAGATATGTACCAAGCCGTCTATACCGCCGATATCAACAAAAGCACCAAAGCTTGTAAGTGACTTAACTGTACCTTCATATTCTTTACCAACTTCTGCAGTAGTCCAGAATTCTTCAAGCTGTTTTGCACGAACTTCTGAAGAAACTGATTTGATTGAACCAACAATCTTACGTCTGTTCTTGTTCATATCAATAATTCTGAAGCTTGTTGTGCTGCCAACCAATGTTGACAAATCATCGCCTCTTCTTGTGCCTGACTGAGAAGCGGGAACAAATACTCTTACACCGTTTGAAAGAACAATTACACCGCCGTTAACAGCTTCGATAATCTTACCTTCAAGAACTTCCTGTGACTCAAGAGCAGCTTCAACCTTTCTGTAGCCTGCGATTGAATCAATTTTCTTTTTAGAAAGCTTAACTGTACCTTCTACATCATTAACACGAACAACGAAAACTTCGATTTCATCGCCGATTTTCACTATATCCTCAGGAGCAAGTGAGTCGTCGTCTGTTAATTCGCTTGCAGGAATGATACCGTCTGCTTTGAAACCTAAGTCCACTGCAACTTCTGTTGGAGTAATGCCGATAACAATACCCTTAACAATGTCGCCTGTGTGCAAGCTTACCATTGACTTCTCAAGTTCCTCCGCAAAATTCAATTCTGTGTCCACCATTTTTTCTTCTGACATGTTACTAATGACCTCCTTAATAATCCAGTCAGGCGTCGATGCGCCCGCCGTTACACCTATAATTTTTTTATAAAAAATTGCTTTTGGCAATTCTTTAACAGTTTCAATGTGGTAGGTTTCTTTACAGTTTTTTCTGCAGATGTCTGCAAGCTTTAATGTATTTGAACTGTGCCTGCCACCAATCACAACCATAGCCTCAACCTTGCGTGAAATTTCATCCGCTTCTTGTTGACGTTCTTCGGTTGCACTACATATTGTATCAAATATTATATACCTTTTGCAAGTGTTTTTAACAAATTCTTTAATTTTATTCCAAATTTTTAATGAAAATGTTGTTTGTGCAACAAAACAATACTGCAAATCAGGTTCCAGCTTTAATACGTCACTTTCGTTTTCAATAACATATGCGCTATTTTCACACCATCCGTTAATACCTGTTACTTCAGGATGTGATGCGTTTCCTGCTATAACAATATTATACCCGTTTTTATAATTATCACATACAATTTTGTGTATTTTTTTTACAAAAGGGCATGTTGCATCTATTACTTCGTTACATTTTTCTGTAAGCTCAAGATAATCATTCCGGGGAATTCCGTGAGTTCGCACAATTACACTTGCGTCTGACGGAACTGATGCAACCGAATCAGCAGGATTGATTCCACTTTCAGCAAGCTTAGAAACAGCCTGCTCATTATGTATCAAAGGACCCAGAGAATAAATATTTTTATCATTTGATGCAGCCTTGTCAAATGCAATGTCTATCGCTCTTTTTACACCAAAGCAAAAACCAGCACTTTTAGCAAGTAATATTTTCAAATTATTTTACCTCTTTTATATTGTATATAGTATCCATAAGCTTTAATGTCAGCGAATGAATTTCATCAGATGTAAGCTTTTTGCCATAGTATTCACTTAAATCGAAAGGGTTTCCATAAATAACCTTCATTCCGCCAAAAACCTTAAATTTGCTGATTATACGAACAGGTATTATCGGAACCTGAGTTTTTATTGCCATAACAACGGCACCATCTTTTGCATCATTAATATCTTTAAGATTACGGGTTCCTTCAGGGAAAATAACTAAGCCACCATTGTTTTTAAGTATAGATAACGCAGCCTTAACAACTGCAATATCGCTTCCGTCACGTTCAACAGGTCTTAAGCCTAACCCATACAACAATTTTGAAAAAACTTTAAACTTAAATATTTCCTTTTTAACAATAAAGTTCATTTGCCTTGGCGTAAAAGCAGCAACAATTGGTCCATCGTGATTACTTGTATGATTGCCGCATATTATAACACCTGTGTCTTTTGGAATGTTATCTCTTCCATATGATTTTGCAAAGAAAAAAACATTGTAAAAAACCTTAACAAGAGGCCTTACTATCTTATAAATCATATCATAAAACATTGCTTTTCTCCTTAATCACGGTAGATATCAACTCAACCACCTCGGAAAAGCTGATTCCGTCAGTGTTAATCAGCATCGCATCGTCAGCCTGACGAAGCGGAGCAAACTCACGATGTGAATCGTTATAATCGCGTTGCTCTATATCAGCCTTAACCGTTTCAAAATCATAGGGTATTCCACTATTTTCATAGTCCAAACAGCGTCTTCTTGCACGTTCTTCTGATGATGCAGTAAGAAAAATTTTAATGTTTGCATCAGGCAAAACGTATGTACCAATATCTCTGCCGTCCATAATTACATTATTATTTTGTGCAAGCTCACGCTGTAATTCAACAAGCTTTAATCGCACCTCAGGAATTACTGCAACACCTGATGCTGCATCAGAAACCTCCTGAGTACGAATATAATCACTAACATCATCACCATCAAGATAAATGTGCTGTGTACCATTTACATATTTAATATCAACATTTGTTGTATCAAGCATATCTATTATTTTATCGACATCATTTTTGTAAGAAAAACCGTTTTTAATGCATTTAAGTGCAATAGCACGATACATAGCACCGGTGTCAACATAAATATATCCAAATGCCTTCGCAACAGCTTTAGATACTGAACTTTTCCCCGCTCCTGCAGGTCCGTCAACAGCAACATTAATCCTATTCATACGAATACTCCTTTAGTTAATTAAAAATCTGCCAAGCATAGCGATATTCGATTTTACAACAACCTCGTTGGGTATATCATAATCAGCAGAAATTCCTTTATTTAAAATAACAACTTTAAACTGTTTTTTTATCTTACGTCCGTCAATTTCTATAACAGAATTATTGTCAATTGTTATATCTATAACACTCTCATTAAAACAACCAACAGCTTCACCATTTGACAGAACTAAAATATTTTCATCAGGTGGTATGCCAACAAGCTTTAGCTTAAAATCAGCGGATACATTTTCATAAGAATCAGCAATTGTATACACAGCATCAAACTCAGAAAAATAACTGTTGAAATTTGAAACAGTCATATAAAGCTGACTTATAAGCAATGTACAGCCAAAAACAAATACAAGTCCTTTAAGAAGCTTATCAAAATTAAATTTGATTATCCGCACAATATCACCTCAGCAATATTTTATGCGGACAATATTCTTATTATGTAACGGTTTTACCTAACTTCTTTGTCAGCAATAAGCTGTTCATCACTGAAGCAAGACTCTTCTTCGTCTTCTTCATCGTCAAAAGGCATAAGGTACTTATCAACAAGTGAAACTGCATTGAAGGTTGCAATGTAATTAACAAAAATACACGCAATAACAACACATAACATAATACCAATGCCAGTTGTTATACCAAACAATACTGCACCAATTATGTAAAATAATATTGTAATACCGATGTTTCTCGGCAACTTAACAAAAGTTAAGATAAGTGAATTTTTAAGTATTCCCTTTAAATTAAGGTCAAATGTAACCATAATAGTATATATGAAATAATGCATCATAAAATAAATACCAAATGACATCATCACGATTGATTTTAATAAAATTGCAAGATTTTGATTTATCATAGTATTATTTGAATAAAAATTCACATTCACAATTCCGACAAACAAAATAACAGCATCAATAACAGTTAATGCTAATGACTGTTTGAAATTCGACTTTACCTTATCCCAGAAATCATGCCATATCCATGCATGATTCTGTCGTGAAAAATTCCTTAATATATATGCAAAGCCTGTGTTGAATATTGGAAGACCAACAACTGAAATAAGCATAAATATCAAAATTTGCACATTAAAATTTGACAGTATGTTTTCATCAGTTACTTCTACAAACAAAGTTGGCATAAAAAGCAAAAACCAAATCGGTATAGTGCTGATAAAATACATAAAATTAAGGCCAATCATTTTCCAGAATTTTCTGAAAAACACTCCAAAGAAAATCTTCATTGGTGGTTCATAAACGTCTTTTCTAACACCGGGACCGGGCTTGTTGTAATTAAATAAACCAAAAAAACTCATTTTAATTTCTCCTATATAATTTTAATATTCAATACCTTCTCTGCACTGTACACCATTATCAAACGGATGCTTAATGCAGCGTATTTCAGAAACATAATCTGCAAGCTTAATATAAAATTCGGGAGCATTTCTACCCGTAAGAACCAGCTCTGCTTTGCAGTTGACAATAAGATTGCGAAGCTCAGCGTCACTTTGTATACCAAGCTGGGTGAGCATAAAAAACTCGTCTATAACAATCAAATTATAATCATTTGATGTCAGGGCATTTTTAACAGCAGATATCGCTGACTCATAATAATCAGTGATTTCCTCTTCCGCCATTTCCCAAGTGAATTTTTCAAGACAACACCGAACAAAATCAATGTTACTGGAAAAAGACTTACTTTCATTACACGTGCCGGACTTAAAAAGTTGCAAAAACAATACCTTAAAGCCTGCACCGCTTGCACGTATGGCAAGACCTGTAGCAGCAGTTGTTTTTCCTTTTCCATCACCTGTATATATGTGTATCAAATTACTCACCCTTTAAAAGCGGAGATATTTTTTTATAAATTAAAAAAGTAACAACCACACTTAACATACATTTAATAAAAGTAAACGGAAGGTTAAACCACGTGATTGCCTGCCACAAGTTTTCAACATCAGAATTAATAAGCTGATAAGCCTTAATTATGTTTTCAAGTGGCATTACAGTTGTATAAAATGGATACACTATAAAATAATTGGTGAACACACTTAAAACCGCAGCCAAAGAAGCACCAATTAATGCACCGGTATACGCACCTTTTCTGTTTTTAAAATGTTTATAAATTAACCCCGCAGGCAAAACAAACATTGAACATATCAAAAAATTTGAAAGCTCACCAACCCCCATTGTGGTTGTAAATGGTAAATTAATAAGGTTTTTTACAGCGCCTACTGCTACACCACAAACTGGCCCTAGTGCAAACGAAGCAAGCAATGCCGGCAGCTCTGATAAATCCATCTTAATAAACGGCGGCATAAGCGGAACACTGAAGCTTATAAACATCAACACAGTTGATGCAGCGGCAAGTATTGCAGTAACCGTCATTTTTCTGATATTAACTTTTCTCATATTACTCCTTAATATAAAGATGCGTTTGAATTAAGGATAAACCTTGCACATCTTCTCTCATCCAGACTATACCGTCGGTTTCGGAATTTCACCGAATCGGCCCATTATGGGTTCGCAGACTATAACTGCCGGTCAGGAATTAAACCTTATCCCGAAGATAAATTATATTGTATCACTTTTGACGATTTATGTCAATGATTAGTTATTTGAAACAGTGTCTGATTTTGTTAATTTTTTAAAAACAAATATAATTATAAAGCCAACTATAAGCATTAAAATATCAACCATATTTACAGCACTTGGATAAACTGTTAAAACAGATGATATAAGAAATCCAAACGAAGCAAAATATGCATAACCGTGAAACCTTGTAAATGCAAAATTTATTAATTTAACTGTTGCTATGAAAGTAATGATAATCCCAGTTATTATCAGTAATATATTATAGACATCAAAAGTAGTAAAAGAACTTATTATCTTATTGTATATTCCAAGATTCATCAATATAAATGAAGAGCTTATCCCCGGAACAATTGCTCCAAGCGTAAGAACTCCTCCCCCTGCAAGCATCAGAAAAGCCGAATAGCTTTCTTGAGAATCACTTCCGTTTGATGCATCAGCAAACACTAAGCCAATAATAAAAGCAATAATCATTGGAATAAGATATACAAGCTTAAATCCGTTTTTGGTAGATTCTTTTAAAAGTTCCGGTACACTACCTATAATAAGACCAATGAATAAAAATATGACAATATGCTCATAATTTTCAAGCAAAGGACTTACCACAAAACCAAAAACCAACATTCCTAATCCTGCAAATGATACAAATGGCAACAAAAAAGATATGCTTTTTCTAAAATTCTTTCGTATATTTATAATCGAATTAATAAGCACAGGATATATTCCAAGTGATATAGCAAGCACACCACCGCTAAGACCGGGAACTATAGCGGAAATACCAATTATAAAGCTGTATATCATTATCTTAAATAAGCTCAAATAAATCACCTCGCCAAAATAACTGTATTAATTATTTTACCACTAATATAAAATTATGTAAAGTTGATTTTTATATTGAATTTTTAAATATTTATGCTATAATAATTGTATTATATATTTTGAGGTAAATTCATGGAAGAACTGATAAAACGAGCTCAGAATAATGATATCAATGCATTTGAAGCATTAATATCCGAGCATCAAACAACTGTATACAACATTGCCCTTAAGATAATGGGGAATCCGGACGACGCCGCTGACGCTGCTCAGGAGGCGTTAATTAAGGTGTTTAAAAATATAAAAAAATTTAAAGGTGACAGTAAATTTTCAACGTGGATATATCGTATAGCACACAATGTATGTATAGACGAGTATAGAAAAAGAAAAAATAAAAATGCATATGTTACCCGTTCGATTGACGAACAGTATGATGATGGAGAAAATCCTGTTTTGTCTATTCCAGATAGCTCACTGACACCTGAGCAGCAGCTTTTAAGAAACGAAAGACTTCAGATGTTAAACAAAGCAATAAACTCTCTTTCACCTATCAGCAGAACTGCTATCCTGTTAAGAGATGTAAAAAATTTAACCTATGAAGAGATTGCTGAAATACAAAAATGCTCACTTGGAACAGTAAAATCAAGAATTAACAGAGCAAGAGCCCAATTAAAAGAAATTATTATGAAACAAAATTACTGATTAAAACGTCATATAAACAGAGGTGATATAAATTGAACAAAAAGTGCCGTAAAGCAAACAAACTATTAAACGGTTATATAGATAATATACTCAGCGATAACGATAAAGCTTTTTTTGAAGAACATA